>WSZW01000008.1 GCA_013139905.1 archaeon | reverse complement strand
AACGCCTCTGTTACTGTATGTGTTGTTGATTCTGTTCCTATACCAACTATATTACCACCAGATGTTACGTCATCAATATACATCCACGATGTTTGATCATCACCGGTGGCTACATATCCATGATCTATCCGAAATGAAATATATGCCATTTGTTTTGATGCAGAACCAACTACGCCTTGATCTACACCATTCACCCTTAAAGTAACTTGGTTAGAACCTGAATCTCTTAACCACTCAAACAAACCAGACGATCCATAGTTTGGAGCATATTGGAACGTTGTGTTACTAGTGATAAAACTATGATAAAATAGCTGATACCCATCTATATCATAAAAATACACATTTAGCTTCTGTTGTTCTTTATCACCGGCAGCATTTGAATATGTATGTAAATATCTAAAATTTGCAGCCCAGTAATTACTAACACTAGGAGTATAATGCCAAAGCTGGACAAACTCTGAACTACTCCACGGGTCGTTATCTACTCCAATCCTAAAACAACGTGAATATGTTCCACCATTTGTGAATATATCATGATACACATCTAATCCATGTCCTGGAGTTACATATTCATCGGTATACCATTCATCTGAATAATCACCACTGGGATAATCCTGGAATGTATCTTCAAATGCACTCACCGGTAAAACTAAAAATAATAATACAGCTATAAATAAAAAGTATCGTAAAATTGTCATTGTATATTATGTGTTGATAATATCATAAATAGTTTTTTATAGTATTGGATTTAAGCGAAAGTATTATATACCTTACATACCTTATATAAGTTGATGAAATGTAAACACTGTCAATCCGAAAAGATGGTAAAGGCTGGATGGGATTATAGAGCATCCGGTAAAGTCCAGAGATGGATTTGTAAAGAATGTAGAAAGATGACCATCCAGAACGAGGTGCAAATCAAAGAGTAATCGCGATTAACCGGGCTACTACAGCCCCACTAATTCCTTAGAGCCCACGACGACAGTTTCTTATCCTCCGGCTGTCACCGGGGTAAATCTAATTGGACAACAATTGGTAAAAAAAAGGTGAAATGAAATGAACTATAAACAACTGACAAATGAAGAACTGTTTGAACAGGCCGAAATACTTATAGATAAAATCGTACATGCATACGATCCGAATGAGCTTGAAGGTGTGTTGTTAGAGGTGGGGATGTAAATGAATATAAGAATGACACCACAGCAGGGGTTAACGGTGTGGGTTTCGTTTAGTATGGGCACATGGTTGGTTATTGGTGCTGTAATGGGCATGGTGGCATGAAATGGCAGACAATAAAAACCACTGGCTCAACAGGTGGAAAAAGCAGAGATGTAATGAAGTATTTGAATATTCGTTTATGAATATTGCAGCCGGGGTGTGTGCCTTGCCAGGTGCATCACATGTAATCTTAAATACTATGCCGTATACTTGCAACGGATGCCCATATAAGAAAACCACAGGTGGTATAAAATGAGTATATTAGAACGACTGGATACACTTGAAGAACGGATTGAGTATTACGAAGACTTGATTGCTCGTATAGATAATACACTGAATGAGCCATTCAAATATTCAAGGAAAAAAACAACCATTGAAAACAAAGAGATTGCTGAACTCAGAGATATTATTGGTATTGTACCTAAAAACAAAACCAAAGGCGTCTGTTTTGATACATATGTATGAGTCGGTGATATTACATGGCATTTGGAACAATCGGTAAAAGGAACAGATCGTTAAGGCGAAGAGATGATGCGAAAAACAGACACGTTATATGGTGTATCAAAAAATCATAAGTTTTATATGAACGAATATGAATGTGGTGCATGGGCGGTTCTATTTGGTTGTGGCATCACATATTTAATTTTTAGGTTTTATGGGCTTTTTTAATCTATGATTACAAAAGATATTTTTTTTATGTTTCTGTTTTATGTGGTTGGTGATACTACAACCACATATTATGCCATACAATCTGGAGGTTATGAATCGAGTACAGTTCCTGCCTTGATCCTAAACTTCGAGAATGGCATATACTTACTTTTCATTGTAAAATTGCTGTTCATATTATGGGCTTGGTATTGCAGGACAAAACTAATCACCAATTATAACTTTGCGTGGAACATTATTAAAATTGTAGTTATCGGTTATGGAATTACTGCTACTGTAAGCAACATATGTTCAATATTCACCGGACAAAATATGTTTCAACACACGGGATTAATGTGACTATGTGCCAAGCTATGTTTTAAGCACAAATACCCCATATGTTCGGCGCACGATTCAGAAGCGTTTCATTGTAAGTGCTAAGACCGCTCGATTTTTTAGCTTTTTTGTGACTTTGATCTCTTGCCTGCCCGACTTTGTGGGATTTTTACATATTTTACCAATCTCAGTTTTACGGATCTTCTCAAGCAGAGTGGATGGTATATTATCTTTTTCAGGTATTCCAAGTTGTCTACTTAATGCTCCTTTCTTCAAGGCTGCCTTTTTGATGAACTTTTTAGCCATGATATTAGGCCCTGGTAATATTAACAACGGCCTTTGGATTTCTCATCTTTATGGCTGTTCTCAGCATTTTTGCATCGTCATGATCTAACTGTCTTGATTTAGTTGAAAGTTTAGTAGTTACATAATACTTGCTAAGTCTTTTTGTTCTCTTAACCATTAATATCACATCCTCATCCATACAATGATTTTAGTGTTGGAATTTCGTTATTTACAAACCAGTCTCTATACTGTGCGCTAGTCATTTTCTTTTTCTTTTTTGGTTTTACTTTTCGTTTTATAGGAACACGTACAGGTAGTATTTTAGGAACTGGCACCGGTTTAACTTTAGGTTTGGGTTTTGGTTTAACTTTCGGTTTAGTAACTACTTTTATTTTTGTTATTACCTTTGGTTTCGTAACCACTTTTTGTTTGATGGCTGGTTTAACCGACGCTAAATATTCTTTATAAACTTTAGATGCTTTGTATGTTTTAATGTTTCTAATTATTCTAATTGATATCTTTTCTCTGTTTTTATATTGATTGTTTATAACTCTTTCAAATGCTCTTATCCTGTTAGATAATAACTGTTTAGATTTGCCTTTTAGTCCTTTAACTTCGTTTTTCATCTTGTTTAACTTAACCACGCTTGTTTTTACCTCAGAAGTCACCAAATTAAACTTTTTTATATCTGTTTTAATTGATCTCACTTGTTTTATAAGTGGTCCTGGCATCTTTGCTTGTACTTTTAATTGTGATTCAATTGTGCTAATCTTTATAGTTCCACTAGGTAGATCAGAAACGGTTGATAATTTTGTTACCTTTTTTGGCTTAATATCAAGATTTATTTTTGTAGCAACCTGTATCTTATTTAGCTGTTCCGTGAGTGGTTTTATATGCTCTTGTGTTGTTACAGTTTGAACTTTTGCTTTTTTTGGTATTGGTATTACAACTGGTTTCATTTCTGGTAATAACGTTCCAGTTTCATCTGCTAGGAATTTTCTATGAGCATTTAAAATACGATTCAAGGTCGGTGTTCTGGATTTATATAATTGTTTTTCTAATAGTGATATTTCTTTTTTTATTGTTCTTGTCTTTGATACACTTGTGGTTTTTAACAATTCAACTCTTTTATTTTGAAGTTTAAGACTAATTACTGATTCAGATTTCGATACTTCCTTTTGTATCTGCCGATTCAATGATTTTAATTCGTTTCCTAGTTTTGTTCTTTTAGATGGATTTGACTCAAAGATTAACTCCACCTCTTTAGATCTTATTTTTTTGAATAATCGTACTTGTTTTGAAGGCAGTTTTTGTTTTCTAATTTGATTAAATCTATTTTTTGATGCGCTTGCTTTTGTTTTCAATGTTTGTGCTTTGGCTTTTGTGACTTTACCGATGGTTTCAAAGGTGGTTTTAATTGTTGGTTTTGCGGTTCGGCTTAGTTTATCAAATTTAACTTTGCTTATACTAGATGCTACCTTTGCACCACCCACTATGGGGGCTGCTTCGGTTGAAAATATATAACCCAGCCGTTCAGATTTTTCGCTTAATGTTGGTTTTCGCATTACTGGGATCTGTTCGGTTTTTGTAGTTACTCTTATAGAACCATCAGGTAAGGTTTCACGTGTTTCTGTGGTCTTGCCGTCTTTATACGAACCAAGCACGGGAGCATTTACCCGTGTGAAAACATTATGAGTATATGCCAAATTAAATATATGTGAGGCGGCTTTCATGGCCTTTTCTGATTTAACCATTTTGCTTGCAATAGGAATGTATCTTGCTCCTTTTATAGCTACTCCGGCAACCCCTGGCAATGCAAAGAATGCCAGTGTTTTAACCGGTTCGTTTCTAATGCCTTTTATTGCACCATCTGAAAATGCAAACATTGCTTTTCCGACTGGAATCCCCGCTTCCTTTGGAACAATCTTTCGGATGATCTTGGCCTGTGCATCAAGTGCGTTATATATCAATCTGGCAGAATTGGGGTGTGCTTTACCATACTTGTATCCCGCCATACCAATGTCTTGAAGTGTTGGGATTTTACGTGTTTGTTTTTTAATTTCTTGATGTACCCGAGTAGCTTCTCTTTTTACAAACAACACCTGTTTAGACGTGGGTAATTGTTTTATTGAAGTGACTACGCGTCGCTTTATTCTGATTCTTGCTCTTGGATCTCGACCACGAGTTACTTTTGGTTTATCATACGTCCTTTTTTCAACATGTTCTCTAATAGGACTAACTGGAGCACCTGGGCCTGTGCCAGGACCACGATATATATCCCTAATATCTGTTACTGCCATTTACAAACCACCTTCATACTGTGCCGTGAAATCCTGCTGTGGTTCTACTTCAACATCAAACCTTTGTCTCCGAACAGCCGATAGAATGAATATAACTACCCCACTTATTGCAGGGAGCGCACACAAAAAGAATAGAAAACTTTGGAATGTATAAACTGAACTAATGCTTTCGGCCCAATCCGCACTGACGGCGAACATACCAATGTCGGCCAGGATAGTTATGGCTTTGTCGCCAAGTTGTCCCACAGTCGCTATTAACATCAATGATATGGCAATGCCTACAAACATTATTAAAAACCCGTTTAATAGTGATCGTGGTTGTGACATTTTATACTCCCTCTGAATTGCGTTTTTCTAAAGCTCTCACGATTGCCCATCCGGTAACACCAATCAATGCAAATATCGGAATAGCCTTGGCAAACCCTACAATTAGATTAAACCACATAACATACGTAGTGGACATTTCACCATCCGATATCTCATCGTTTACTATCTCGGTTGTCTGGTTGACCATCGGCGCAAATACAATGGTTAGTATCCCTGCCATCACTATAAACAAAAGCACGATGAATGATCCATAAGCTACCATGATAATTACCAGATTATAGTTAAGTAAATGTGCTTAAGTAATATAAATTTGTTGTGTTCATTAAGTCATAAAAAACGATCCGTAAATGAACACTACTATAACCAAGCCCATTCCTGCCAATAATATACCATCCGCTATTTTACTTAGTGTGTGTTGTTTCATATCTTAACCTCTCAGCAAAATACTTTTTTACTTTACTATACCACGGTGTGTGTGCATTATTCCATTCACCGATATTCACAGCCACAACCACCTTTTCGATATCATCAAGATCACTGTTACATATAAGAGCAACAGCTTCATCACGGGAAATACTTTGATCTTTGAGTTGTTTGAAAAGTTCAGTGGCTTCCATCTTAGACATGAATCCCATATCTACCCCAAACTTACCGGTTGATTTGTGCCAGGTTATGTATGTTTCATCATTCATTTGTTTTCTCCATTGTTTTGCAGTATACTTTACTATCTATTTCTTATTTTATCACCGTAATGTCGCTTAGGTTAGCGCATTCAATCAAAATTTTCGATATTCTTGATGGCGTGGTTGATTATACTATATCGGTGGTTTAACCTCGTTCCGTTTAACTTAACACCCCTTCTTTATCAAGATCATACTTATAATCACTAAAAGTACTTGGTGAAATTCCAATCACACCACATGCTTTCACCTGAGTTATTTTTATACCTTGTGATTGTTTATCCTTTATCAATTCTAACACTTGAATTGATTTGTTTATTGAGTCTTGTTTCTTCAATTCTTTTTTAGATAATATCACGTCACCATTTTTCTCAGCTTCATACTTATCCATTAAATTTTGATATGCTCCCATTCTATCGTCTTTAAGTTCCTTGGCAATCTGTGTGCGTTTTTCTTCATATGGAATTCGTATCTCGTCCGGTGCCATTCTAAATATAGTTCGAATAGATTTTGCATGTCCGGCGGTTCGTGGATACTTATAAAACATTTTACCCGACCGTGGCTGATTCATCAATTGAAATACTTTAGCAATTGATACGTTCTTTTCGAAGATTGATGTGTCCATTTCACAAAACCAATGGCTTAGGTGTCTAGGGATCTTATCCAACATGAACGTGTCTGGAAGTGTTAACAGCAAACACGTGTTGTCAGTTCTAAATGTCTGTATGATTTCATTCAATAGTTTATTCTCTTCTTTATTCCAGTTACGTGCTGACATTCCAACTCCTATATCATCCAGTAAAATAACAGAGTATTTTCTATTGACTTGCATCACACGCATTATCTCTTCTCTTGTGATTATGGCAATGTGATCTATGTTGAAATAATCCTGCCATTTACCACCTTTGATTTTAGCTACTTCACACGCAACATTATAACCCAATCTCAAATTCGCATTGCTTTTACCCGACCCAGTGTGCCCGACCGTAACCATAGACACATGTTGGTTAAAATCACTTGTGATGGTTTCTGCGAAGTGTTTTGATAATGAGAAACTCATTCTAAATTCACTTCCAGTCGATGTGTCAATCCTTCAAATTTATCAAGATAATCACTTACACACCCCATTGCTTTCATGCACGCATCTACCCTTATTCGGTTTGTTTCATCTGTGGAGGGGGAGTTCATTTCTGCAAGTTTTTCATCAATTATTCCATTCATATATTTTTCCATTTCTTCTCGGTATTCTTCCCCCGGTATAGAAGCAATTGCCAGTTTAGTCAGCATTTCAATTCTATAGTCATCGGCACCTTTGGCATCAATAACAACATTTGCCATCATACGATAGTAATAAAACAATGTTGCTTTGAATGACATATCCGCATCTTCCTGCGGCAATGATAATTCTAAAATATTTTCAATCATATGTTAACACCTTCAATCGAAATAGTTCTGCAACATACTCATCGTACAATTTCAATCCACCAATTATATTATTTTTTGATGCTGTTGACCGTGGCGTCAAAGACCATTTTTGACATCTATTTATTAACTCTTTATTTAGGTCTTTTTTGTGATGGGTGATATCGAACAAATATCCAAAGGCTGTATTGAACTTTCTATACTCAATCTCTTTCGCTCCAGGACACCTACACATCAATATGTTGCGTAGTGAGTTGCTTACAGTGGTTGCTTCCAAGTATATGCGTTCTATGGCCTCCTTCATTGGGGTGCGTTGAAACTTGTCTGGTCTGTCGTTGATCATATCCCTTGGCCATTCAACACATATATCATCAATCCAAACGTAGCAATCACAATTGCACCACCAATGGCATAAGTCATGATTTTAGATTCAAAACCACTTTCTTGCTTTGCTCTAAATTCAACCATCTGCAACACTTTGTTAAGGTCCTGAGATGTAAATGCTGTTGGAATGTATTTCAGTGCATCGGATATGGATAGCCGTTCAGATTTGATTTTGAGTGATGGCAATTCATTTTTCACTGCTTCTATTGCATCAACCATATCAATTACTTGGTTGCCGTTTTCGTCTTCATCAAAGTTGGGATCATACTCTTTCATTTTCATGACCAACGACTCACCCAAATCATCAGCATCCATATCAATAAGTTCTATCAATGTCATATCGTCTTTGATATTGTTGAGTATTTCATACTCCTGGGTTGTACGGATGTGATGAATTAGCGTAATCAGTCCATGTGCCCCTCTGGCATCAACAGGAAAGTGTAGGTTAATTCTATAGCGATATAATGGAACTCCTTTTGGTAATCTCTCGCTAGGCGATATCGTAGAATACATAGGATCAATCTTCAACCCAAAGTCTTTTTTGTTAAATTCTACATCCCATTTTTTATCTTTTACCCCAACAAAATGTGTAACATTGCCAGCACCATCTTCTATTTCAATCACGGGTTTGTTTTCTTTATAAGCTTTTCGGAACACAAGGATTGAAGGTGCTTGCTTTTTTACAGTTAAGTAAAAGTTTATTCCAAAATATGAAATTAAAGCAAGGATTAAAAATGCCACACCCAATCCGATTAATATATTTAAATTCAATAATATTTCCATTTAAATCACTCCATCCAGTAAACTTTTTCTTTTCGGTGCATTGACTTTTATTCTACCTACATCATCCATGCTTTTAACATTCCTGGTTTCCACTGTTTGTTTCATGTTAAGTAACCTTTCCCTGTCTTGGCCTGTTGATCTAGTAAATATTGATTTTACATGTGATCTTAACTGCTCTTCAATGTGTGATAACAATGGGTTTTTTCTATCAGAAGGATAATAATTTGGGACCATTCGTATCATAGCAATATCAAAATCTAACAGTGCTATATTTTCATCTCGATAATTTGACAGCAAAGACATTTCAGATAGATACTGATTAATAAACACATTCAATGCCCGTTTTGTTCGTGGGTACAAATTGCCGGTTGCTATACATTGTTTCGCCTCTTCTTTAAAGGGGGTTGATCTTAACCGGTGGGCATTCTGTAAATCGGGTCGTTCAAACGATGAATTGAAATATGATGATGTTTCCGGGGCATCGTCATAACCATCATCATCTATCGTTTCTGGTTCTTCTGGCTCATAATCTTCATCGTCCATTGTTCTTCATCTCCGCATCAATAGCATCCATAAGCAATAAATTAATGTTTGTGTGACGCGATTCAATCCATTTCTGTTGGTCTGGTCTAAGTGTCACAATGTGTTTACATCTGGCATGATCTATTGAGTTTTGTACAAAGGTAGATAAATTGATGTTGTTTTCTTTTAGAAATTGTTGATGGTCGTCTGTAATTGTAACCCCTCTAAATTCAGTCATAGTATTATATTTTACTTGATAGTATATAAAAGTATTGAACTCATAGAAATATCTATAAATCATAGAAAACTATATGTTCAAATATAGCAAATATACTATTGTTAAAAAACCATGTGAAAATAGAAGGTGTTTAAGTGGGTGAAATTAATCACCCACCTGTCAATACAGAAGTGGTTATTTCTCACCCATTCCGGCGAATGCCTTGATGACAATTCCTATGATCACTGCAAGGAATGCCAGGACAATCAAGCCTACAAAAGTTATCCATGAGTCTGCAGGAGATGTCAGATCTGTGTTGTTTGCTCTATTCCATCCGTCAGTTGAAGTGTCGGTTACGGTATAAGTTTCTTCAATAGTTGATCCAATCATAGGAGCAACAGCCAAAAGAACAATAATAACAACAGCGGCGATGGTTAAGCTTACTACAGTTTTAGCGTTTACCATGTGTTTTTCACCTCCCGTAAAATGGAGATAGATAAAGTATGGGTTTCTATCATAATCTATAATTGAAATTAAAACTATTTAAAGGTTTTTGAAAAAAAGAAAATTGGGTGAAATTTGGTATCATTCACCCATGCCTTTGAATGCTCTGATTACAAGACCGATTATAACAGCCAAGAACGCAAGAACAATCAAACCAACAAATGTTATCCATGACTGTGCAGGACTATTCAAATCTGAGTTTGCATTGCTGTTCCAATCAGATCCATCTATTCCGCCAGTTAAGGTTGTTGCACCCCATGCGGCGTTCGTGAGGTTATCAGTCGTACCGTATGCGTTACCAGCAGTACCGGATAGTACAGATGTTACAGTCAGAGAATCATCCGTATTATCTACAGCTGTAACCAGTGTGCTGTTGGCAGTTATCTCAGCAACCAACTGACTATTAGAATATGTTGCATTTCCGGCATCAGAACCAACATCAACATTAAATGCACCGCCAGTCCCGTTAGTAAATGTGTACGTTTCGGTACTAATATTCACAATGTTATTTACAGCAGATGCGCCAGTAAATGTTAGAGTTCCAGTTGCTTGTACATTGTCTTGGATATTCGATACATCATCAATGGTACTGCCAATCATAGGAGCGACGGCAAGCAGAACCAGAATAACAAGTGCAGCAACAGTAATAACTACAACCATTTTAGCGTTTACCATGTGTTTTTCACCTCCTCTAAATCAAAGATAGATCAAAATACAAATTCTATCATGTTGAGTATATTTAATTTAAAAGTATTTATGTGTTACTTAAACGTTGCTGAAGGCTTTGATTGCTACAACCACACCCATAACCGCAACAATTAACATGATAATATTCATCATAGAAAGTGACTGGATGCTAACTATTGTAGATGTGTTGTGCACACCTTCATAATCTGAACCGCTCATATCAATATTTTCATCCGTCGCACTTACGGCGCCCTGAAAAAAGATTGTACCGGCCATTAGCATTCCGATAATCAAAGCCAAAGTCAAAACTTTATTCATACCAGCAGTCATAGTAATAAATTGGTTTTAACTGTATATATCATTTTCTATAAATCAATTTCGATTGTATCTTGAGATTCTCTAAATTTGATTTCTCTTAATACTTGGACAGCCAACACCACAACCATGAATAAACCTATAAACATAAAAATATATGATAGCGCAGGTATTTCTATAGGTGTGACACCTTGTATAATATTGTCATATCCATCAATGCCACCGATATTCTGAACTAAAGTACCATTAACTACAATCTTTGAATTTATAAAGGCCAACATTATGCTCAAAAGAGATGAAAATATTGATAGAATTCCAGTGGTCTTTATCCCTGCAAACACAAGGATAACCATCACAGATACAAGACAGATAAATAATCCAATTGGTATGTAAACTGACATTTTTAATCCTCACAAATCCAGTTCAATTATATCTTGGGATTCTCTAAATTTAATTTCACGCAGTACTTGAATAACCAAGATAACTGTCATAAATATTCCAACAAATATCAAAATGTAAGATAGTGCTGGAATTTCAATTCTGGTTACGCCCTGGATAACTGTACCAGTGCTGCTAATACCACCAATGTTTTGAACTAATGATCCATTGACTGCGATCTTAGACATAATAAACGAAAACATTATGCTTAATATTGATGTGAATATGCTTGGAATCCCTGCCAGTATAAATGATGCCCCACAGAATACAAACAGCAACACACCCATGAATATATATAAACTTACTGGAACCGGTGATGGTGGTATTGTAAGTACAAACTCAAAAAAGTTATCTCCAATACTAACCGAATAATTATATGTCAGTGTTCCGTTATCATCTGCATAAGATACATTGTATGGTAATTCATCCACGAAGATTGAAATATGTTCATTTTTCCATCGTACACTAGTAATATTAAACCAAGTTTGATTCACTCCAATGCTCGATTCTGCATTGAATTGTATTGTGTTGCCCCATTCAAAATTCTGTATTGAAAGATTATCATTGCTTGGTACAATAGTCATATCATATTGGGTTATGTCAAATGTCTGGGACGCCCCAGATACATACATCGAAAAATTAGTAAGATATGCATATGAAGTATTTAAGCTGTCTTCTGAAAATGCCGCATTGTCTGTGTTCTCTATATTGACACTTGATGTACTTGTGACTCTTATTCGATCCGTGGCAGATGCCGGGTCAATGATGTAGTTACCAAGGCTTGATGAAGACAGATAATAATCATACAATGCACTTTCAGATATGTCATTTCCTGTACAGGAATTGTTCTGTGAATTTGACCAGTAATGTACTCCATGTATCCCACTGTTTATGATATCGTTGTAACTGATTATATTTTTGTTTGCTTCATACATGGTGATTCCACGGCCACCATTTGAATCTATAACATTGTTGGAAACTATGGTGTCGTTGCTGAAATAAATTCCAAGACCAACATTCACATTATCAATTATTGTGCATTGTGAAATATTCATGTTCGAACAATATTCCATGATTAGACCTTCTGCATTGTGTGAAAGGGTGGTGTTAAATATTAAATAATCATGAGGATTGTCAATAAAGTTTAATCCTTCGTTTCGATATAAATCACTACCTAAGTATGAAATATCACTGTTTGTTATATTTCCACATACATGAAAATGTGAATATACATATCCACGGTATTCATCGGTAATTAGTGCGGCTGTGTCTGTGGTGGTATTCCATGCGTTGATTGTTGCATAGTCAAATATTGTTTCACCGCTGTGTCTAAAATATGAAACATTTTCATTGTTCAACGATTCAAGATGGACAGTCTCATTGAAATAAAACGTGTCGTTTGATTTTGACTTGAAAAAAGGAATATGCATTGTGTAAATATCATTGTCTGCATTGTACGAAATCAATGAATCGTTTGCTACAGTTGCATAGAGTGTTGGGATATCGTTCATTCCCCAGAACAACAAAGCATCATCTACTACCCATCCCTGGTTGCCATCTGCATCTAGTGTAAAGTCTGATATAAGCCACTTAGTGGCAACATCATTTTCATCATCAGTGCTTACACATCTAAGGGTATAAAAGTCACTTGTTGAATAATGTGGTGTTGTTGTAAAGTTTATGTCAACATACTCGTTGCCTGTAGTTGTAAAGGTGTCATTAATCACAGCAACGAGTGATTGATTTAACGCATAATGCAATGTCAAATTGTGTGAGACTGTGCCACCATCTGGATCAGCGGGGCAGAAGATATTAACCAAAATAGAACCATCATCATATGTTGCATCCATCAATGTATCTTCAATGTAATCTTCATTACATGTAACATTAAAATGTTCAAAACTTACAGCCGAAACAGGAACAGAAGAAATACCAATGGACTCATTAAATATTTCTGAATGACCCCACAGCCCTTGATTATCAGCAATGTAAAGATGATGGAGGAATTCTTCATAGTCCCTTGTGAACATTGCAAAATACGATGGCGTGTATGCCACTGGAGTGGTAACGCCATTGAGTTCATTGTATGTCCACATACTTTGTGTATCAGCAAACGTGATATTAGTTAATCCAGGATCATAATCCGTTGCATTAAGTACAAATGATTTACTTGAATGTGCATAAGATCGCAGCCAGATATAAGCTATGTCGTCTGGTGAGGGGTCTGTAAAATGTGAAGCGTTTATTACAAGTGGAGAAGCATAAGACGCATTAACACTTGGATCCCACGAATGGTTAACCCAGCGAGTTCCATTCCATTCACCAAATTTTATACAGTCTGTGCAAGTGTCTATATCATCCACAGCAGGATCATAACTATCGTTACAATACCCAATTTCAACGGGATAAGCTGGCATTGAACTTTCAAAGGAAGTATCAAAAAATAAACTTACGAAATAATTATTATTTCGGTTTCTAATCTGCTCAAGATCCCATCCTTTTAAAATCAATCCTTGTTGTCTATTAATTTCAAAACCGGTCATTGGTGCATTATATAAAGCTTCATCGTCAATGAAATATGCATTTGAAAGCGATTGTGGTACCATCCTTGTGATATTAATCCATGTATGAGTAGCATTAATTGGAGTATTTGTAATCCACGATGAATTGTTATCTCCTCCACCCCATTGCCACACATTCCCACCAGAAATAGTATCGTTGAATTCCCATGATAAATATGGGGTTACATTCCGATCAGGTGCTTTATAATAACCATCTGATATATCATTATATGGAACACTAATATAGTTATGCATGTCACCTGTAATGGTATAATTTACACCATGTAAAAATGCAAGACTTGAAAGATTTAACGGGTAGTACGATTCAACTATATAACTTATTGTTGATTCACCACTATAATTTGTGTAAAGTGGTGATGGTGTGAATGATACCAATGAAATTGAAATGCCTGTTTTTTCAATCCAATATGTTCCAGCGGTTAAATTCGTGGTGAAATTACCGTTTGTTTGTGTCTCAATTATTCCTGTACTATTCTTTAAGTCGTAACTTCCTGATAAATTAGCAGCTTGATACCAATCTAAGTTGTCACCAGTAAATGTGAAGTTGCGAACTATGTTTGCTTCATTATCAAAAACATTGATTATGAGGTATGAAGTACCTGTGCTTAACGCCGTATCATTAGTATCATCTGCAGAAATTATACTACGGTTTGCTGTTATTGTACCATCTGATTCGATTGTGTGGTTGTATGGAGAAGTTGTGTTATAGTGGAGAGAATCGGTGTAATACTGTGATGATCCATATGTTAATGTTGGTTCATCAGCAATATACTCCCTAACAATCATATTATCAATCCATCCTGATATAAGATTGGGATCACCAGAATTATAAGATGACATCAGAAATAAATATGATAATGATGGAATTGTTGCTTGAGTTATTGTGCTTGTGTCCAATAAGTTTGTCTTTGCAGCATCAGTGTATATTTTTGTGGTAATTGTATTACCGACTCGTGTCACTACATTATAATATGTAGTATTTGGTGTAAAAGCAACACTATTCCCTACATAACCCGAATCTGATATTTCTATAGTGGAAGCTATATTAGCATTAACAATGCGTCCTGTACTATAATGATTTTGTTGGTTTCGTAAATCATCTACACTATTTGATATTGATGGTAAAAATATAATTTGCCCAGCATTATTTGAAGTAATATTCCATGCATATTCAAGTGTTAAATTATCACTTGCTCTTGCAAATGATTTATATACATACCCGTCAACATTTCTAGGTAGATTCGTAAATTCTAGCCTGTCATTTGCAAACGCTATGTCTGATCCATCATCAACCTCAGTCCATCCTGTGGAACTACCTGTAAAACTTTCTATAAATGTATTGCCTTCATCACTGCCATCACTTAATTCAGGATTGCCATAATACATCCATATTGTATCACTCCCGGGGTCGGTAATTACATCAGATAAATTGACCCAAACATTAGCATAAGATAAATTGGCTTTTGATTCAATCCAGTATGCTATTTCACCATCGGATGAATTTGTGAATCTTATATCATCAAAGTCTGCCTGCATTTCTGATTCATAAGAAATGTTAAGTCGGACTTGATTATTTGATGGAGTAGACGTGCCGTTTGTTGTAATTGTAATTGGAATTCTACTTGAAAATGATGTGTTCCAATAGGGGCAGTGCTCGATGTTATCCAATGTTAATGCCACACGACCACTGCTACCGTAACCCGCACCACTGTTGATTATCGGGGTATCAAAAGTAAGCCGGAATATCTTTGTGCCGTCAATGGTTCCGTCACCTTTATCTTTTGAAGTAAATTTAGGGATTAGCATATCACCGTAATCTTCTTTCCGGTCATTTGCACCCTGAGAAAACGTGTTCATTTTACAGGCTTTCCAATCTGGCTTTACGGCAGTCTCGGTTGTGTTGTGGGAATAAACCTGCTCAGTCCAATTATTCCAGGTTTGATTAGCCTCGTTCCATTCAGAATGCTCCACTTCGTAGTAATGGTTTACGAGGTAAGTGTATGAAACATTCTTATATTCTGAGAAG
This sequence comes from archaeon, assembly GCA_013139905.1. GTDB lineage: Archaea > EX4484-52 > EX4484-52 > EX4484-52 > B79-G9 > GLR112. The sequence continues at coordinate 17,767 of WSZW01000008.1, read as the reverse complement.
TGTATGTTAGAAAGGTCGTCAATTCCAAAGTTTGTTTCTGAAAAGAGTGAGCTTATATCCGTTTCACGGTTCACATCCTCCAAGTTCTGGATAGCAATTATGTATTCTTGGTTGGTTAGCCCAGGGCTATAATACCAAGATGTTGTAAATCCGTTGAATGTCTTTTCCGCTACAAGTTCATGGGTAGTTACCATTGGATTAAGATATGGATTTTCAGCGGATGTGATTGGTAAAAATAAAACACATACCACTAAAAATAAAAACACATTTGTTTTAATTTTCATTGTGGTATATTTGGGTTTACAATATAAATTATTATTGGTGGGTTTTATAATCTTCAATTTGAAACATTATAACTTTTTTTAACTCAATACAGTGAACTCGTACTAATTCAAGTTCGGTTTGAATTTACCTCAAAACATAAATAATTCGTTGACTGTTAGTGAATGGCCTAACAGTATTTGCGTGATAAATATGGTTTGCAACAAGCACATGAAACCCTTCGTGGATTGGTGCAGTAATTATGAATAGCAATATAAATAACACGATTTTATTATATTTCATTTTATTTGTGAATTATAATTTACTTTCAATTCTATCAAGCTGTTCACGTAAAAGCAATATGTCGGCCTTTATTAGATTTTTATGTTCATATGCTTGTCGATTTATGAAAATTATAATTGATGGGTATAGTACAGAATAATATACATATACCCAAAACACAATAAACCCAAATATTAAAATTACATATAAATAAAATGAAACATATTTATAAAATATAGATTGGTATGCCATCAAAGATGTGTTAACAAATGTAAAAAAAGAAATAATGAACATGCTTTGCACAACCATTTGTATAAAACCACCACACCGCCCATTATCTATTTTATATTGTTTCATTTTATTTCCTTGCACTCAGTAACATTGTAGTCTTACTTCTATTCTTAACATATACATTATACCCCGTTTCCTGTAGCATCGTCTTAAAATCGTCCAGGTGTTCGCCGTTAAACGAATGTATTTCCGCTTCAATTCTACGAATACCTTCGAGTTCGTGTGGTTTTATATGCCACTCACCACCCTCACAATCGGTTTTCAGTACATCTACGTGGCCGCCACACATCAATATTATCTCAGACAAAGACTTACCTGCCACATCACTAGTCTTATCAACAAAACTGATATGCTGCGTGGTATTCGATTCACCTAGTGCACACTCAAAAACAGTAACATTGCTGGCCTTATTCAATTTGATATTTGCATACAGCAGATCACAAAACATTGGCTCAACAGCATAAACATGTGTTACTTTTGAATTAACTTCTAGCGAGAATCCACCCACACATGCGCCGATATCCAGCACAATATCAGCCTCACGAATGTCAGAGTAATCATATTCATTGATTGCCTGATCTACAAGGTAGAAATATTTATCCAGATTATATATTGCGTTCTCAGACCCCATGGTCTTATATCTTCTTGACATTATTATATACATTTGGTTATATATATTGCTGAATACAAACTGCTTTTTATCGTTGCTGCTTACCAGCCCCTTTAAGAATCCTATAATATCCATAATTTAAACATCTCCATCAATTTTGTAATTCACCAGTTTCAGTGCTAGTCCATCTGATGTCTTCGCCGGTGGTCATTCAATCGCCCCAATATTACATTTCCACAACGGCAATATGATATCAATAAATGTTTTTTGTGCGAACAATGAAGGAACAATGATAAGTTCATCTTCGTTCATTTCTGGCATAGCTCTGCGATACTTGTTTCTTGCCGCGTTTACATTTGATGCTTCGACTTTTACAAATCCAGGCGGTAGTGGGAATACTAGATATTCAGTCATGTTCATTCCTCAAACATCTCAATTGCTAGACTAATGATGCGTTGCTTGTAATCTCAGTAGATCCACCAGCCAACTTCTCTTCAATTGCCTCACGAATGAAGCTCTGCACATCATAACCATTATTCACGATTTCAGCGATTAGTTCATCTGGAATATATTTAACTGCCATATTGTTATTAATGTTGTTAATGATTATATACTTTACGCTTCGAAATTACTAATATTTTCAACTATTAAAATGTATTGTGATAGTAGTATCGGTTTAGTGAAAAAGTATAATATTCTACTTGTCTATTCTAAGCCAGTCTGCTGCAAATTATAACTCATAGGCAGCTATACCAGTCTTCACCCATATTATCGCAGTGGTGGTTGTCTATGCGATACATGACACTATTCCGGCAGGAAGTCATACCGTCCACGCCTTACCCCACGAACATGATACTCCGATAGTCTGGTGGTGTGTATTTTACTGCTTGGTTTATGCTGGAGTCGTGATTTTCTTTATAATATTCGTTGATCCTGGTTAGTCGGACTACTTTCTGCTTGGCTGCGATTCGTTGGTATTGTGTCATGTGGCTTAGTGTTTTAATCATTGTGAACTCCTTTTTTCCATAATAAATTTCAATTTTAGATTGTATACTCCATAAACTGCAATCATCGAGTATACTCCAAACATTCCTGCCATTTCAAACTCGTTGATGTTGTAATTATATACTGACATGGCTGGATTAGATATCAGCCACAACACATTTGCTGCAAGTGGTTTCCCAAGCGCGACAGTAATCGCACCTGTGATCGCTATTAATGTAAGAATTAGTATCATCATATTGATTCACCTATCCATGTGATTCGATATCTTTGTTGCATGCCCGGCAACCCCACACAGTATTCCTAATCAATACCCTATACGAGTTTATTGGTCGTCCACAATTCTGACATGTTTCTTGTTGTTTCATATTGATTCACCTATATACACCTATAAAATCCTTCATCCGGTTCGAAAATACTTCCGTCTGCTTTCATGTGCTTGATTGCTTCGTTGAATCGGTCTACTGCAACTCCGTTCTCTGTTGCATGTGCAGATACATCCTCTATCTTTGTCTTGCCTTCGATTTGGTGTGTGATTATAGATTCACGTATGAACTTTAGTAAGTCTCTTTGAGTTACACACATGTTATTGTCTTCGAGATATTGATCCATACCTTTGATGATATTATCAAGTTGGAAATCTTCAGGTTCGTCTTGGATTCTACCTATGACATTCCAGTATACTCTATTGGTCCAAATAGGATTAGGATATAATTTTTTAATAAAGTCTTTTTGAAATTCATTACGAATTAAAGTTATTAATTCATATTGTGGCTCATTAATAGGTAGTTTTGTGGTTTTCCTCGCGTTCAATGAGTTATTTATGATCGTATTTAATGACAAAATCACATCCCCCCTATACTGTCTAAATCGTTAAACACCTTTGAATCAGCAACGGAAGGCACAAGGTGTTTAGTGGTGTTTAGTGGTTTCGATATCAGTAGGCTTACTAAACACCTAAACACCTTTTTTAGACATACTATATATAGAGGAATATTAAATCCATTTGTTTTTATATGTATATTTCTCACATGTGAACCCCTAATATAGGTGTTTAGGTGTTTAGTATATAGTATATTAAGTGTACTGATAGTGATTATATGGTAAACACCATTAAACACCATTAAACACCTTACGGATATATAGTGTCTACTGTTGTTGAATTTATAGGTGTTTAGTAGCATTTAATTTACCCCACCAATAGGCAAAGGAAGTTTCACCCTTATAACTCGTGTCTGTTTGGTTCCGCTTTTAATTGTTGCCAAGATGGTGTTTTTACCGTTTTTATCAACAATTATTTTACCACTTCCCTGCCAATCTCTTAAAATTCGTTTTGAAATTCCTGGGTGATTAAGTTTATTATCCATAACTTCATAGAACCGCTGAGGTATAATATCCACATAATCATATGGTGCTTCGTTGTCCGGAAATTCCATAGACATATTACCATAAAGGTCATATCTATCACCTGCATATCCTTCTTTATCATTACAAAAATTCTTTTTATTTTCTATAATCCAATCAGTTATTATTAAAAATGCCCTTTCCGGAAGGCTACCATCAGATTGTGTAATTTTATCATTGAACTTATTTTCTACTAATTCAAAAGCATCTTTAGTATCATACCCTAAATCTTCTATAACAGATTCAAATACAAATCCTGCCAATGAAATTAAAGCATACGTATCAACCACTCTACCTATTACTCCGGTTTTATCTGCTTTACTATATTCTTTTAAATCATCTCTTATATTTATATAAAAACCTTCCAAATCATCTTTATATTTCAATATTTTCTGAATAAGCAGTGGTGCAATGGTTCCACAATTTTCTTCCATTTTCTCTCTAAACAAGTCAACATTTTCAGGATCGTATACACCTATTCCACCGTACAATGAAACAGTTCTTACATCCTGACCACCTAAGCTACCAGAACTCAATAAAGGAACTTCACCGGTTGTGAGTAATACAGTTTTCCAAGTAGACACGGCTTCTACTCCACCTTCCTTTTTACCACGCCCTCGGCTCCTTTCATTAGCTACCATATAACTTATTTCAGTCAATATCTCTGATTGCATCATACTTGTTTCATCTAAAAATATAGGTAAGTCACAACATGTGGTGCAAGTTCTCTCGATAAATACCTTTGTGGCACTGGTTGCTAATTTAAGTTTTTGTGGATTCCCAAATATCGACATAGCCAACTGTGCAGCAATTGTTTTACCAGTGCTGGTATCACCTACCAATTCAACAACGAATGATGCACCACCCAACACCTTTAACAAAAGTGACGCTACCACCGCATAACATGTAAATCTAACATTATCATGTTGTAATAAACCTTTAGTAACATCCATCCACCCCGCAGAACTTCCAACCGGCGAAAGCGCATCAATCGTTTCTGTTGCGATGTCCTGTGTTAGATATGTTTTTTGTATATCATCTTCTGACACAGAATTATCACCAATGGTGAATTTCATCACATCCATAGACCAACCGAACCGAGAAAATATTTCCATCTCTTCAAGTGTGGACGACTCTGATATATATGTAGCATAATAGTCGGCAAGATTTCTCATTTTACTTTCTGGAACATTCAATCCAGCAGCAGTAAGTATTTTTAATCCTGTTGTTGTGAGTATATCTTTTTGACTCACAATTTGAATTATCACACTACCACGATACATGTAACACAATTCCATATAATGAAGTTTTGTAAGGTGGTCAACAAAAGAATTGTTTAACCACGTTGGTTGATAACAAATTATATTATAGTCCTCATCAACTTCATTTGTTTTAATGTTTATTTTTTTAATATATTGAAACGTTCCAAGTTCATTTTTATCATTCAATATTTTATATGAATTTGGAATATCTATACCATAATGTTTATTTAAAATTATATTATCACAATTAATACCATTGTTTTTATTATCAAATATTGTGGATGTGTCTATTGCATTATATATACAATCATTTTCATATCTTTCACAAGCAAAACGGCATAATACTTTAGGATTCATAGATTTAGTCACTGTGATATCACCACAAAACATTTAAATAAAATAAAAACAATCTAAGTACTGGTTCTATCGAATCTCTTTTATGCCCTGCCTGCCAGCGGGGTGTTCCTTTTACAAACATCAACTTCACCACTCTCAAAAAACCAGCCGTGCTTCGTTTTCGTCTGTGTCTTCGATTTTACATTTTCCTGGTTTGATTTTAAAATATTCAACCATTGGGCCTGGTATCACCAACATATGTGATCCGCCGATTTTATGGATTTTAGTTTCCAATAACATAATATAAGTTAAATAGATGTTAAACTATATATAACTTTCCACTTAAAAACCACACCCCACACCACAACCAAAAACCACCGGAAAAAAAGAAATTAGATGATGCCATGCCTTTTAAGGCATGGTAGTTGACTTCGTTGTAGCACCTATGCATCATATTCTATATTTATCTACCAGTTCAATAAAGTCGGTCACAAATCCTACACGATCTGATATGGACATATAAAAATCTCCGTCCAAATCAACTTTTAATTCATTCAAATCACAAGTATTGATTGTTAGTAAGTCCATAGTATCTGTCATTGCTTTCACTCCGCTTTAATTTTTAAATTATATACCCCATACCCTGCCACCAATGTAAAAACAGCGAACATGATAGATTGTTCAATCATTCCATTATAATAGTTATATCCCACCAACAAAGGATTTGATACGGACCATATAGCATTTGCAAACAGTGCTTTGTTTCGTGCAACTGCTTTTATGCATCAGTTTAACCATGCTCCCTGCTTCAGCCGGGAGTTTTTGCTCGCCCTGGCCGTCCTGTGGACGAGTCAGGGACGCGCAAGTGACTTCGTGCTAGCACCTATGCATTGTTAATCAACCAGTCTTTTTGTTTTGTTACATTTAACACATCTAAAATGTTGACTGAATTGTCCGGGTCCAGCTCTTTGTGGACCACCTACTTTTATCCATTCATGACGACAGAACATATTCTTTTCATCTCCTTTGCTTTGTCATTATTCATCCTCTAATACCAAATTCTCTAATGCATACCTTATCGCCTGTGCAACTTGCCATTTCTGGTGTCCGGTTGTTAGTAGTGGATCTACAATCACTGCAAACCCAGAGCCGATATCTTCACCGTTGTGGTAATTTGATTTTGACTCAAATACTCTTACCTTTTTGATTATGTTTTCCATTTATTTATTCACCTCTTTTACTTTTATTTTTTTGTAATTCATATAAATACTTATCATTCTCTGGATCAGTATGTATTGCTCCAGTATTTTTATATGGATCTGTACTTTTAATCATTTACTATCTCACCTTTCAACATAAATTACTTTCATATATCCCACTTCCTTTTCATGCATCATTTTAGTCATGCTCCCGCATTCATGCGGGAGTTTTAGTAGCACCAGGCCGCTCTATAGAGCGAGTCTGATGGCCACTAGTGACTATCTATCGGCTCTGTGATCCGACCCCTCTATTAGACATCAAACCACTATTTGGGGGATTTATTGTTATAGGTATCTGCGATGGCGGAAATCTTGATGGCAACATATCTTCACACAAATCTTGTAGATGGCTTTGAAATTCTCTATATTCTTTCATGTGTGGTAAGAGATTGACATGATGTATAATTTCATCATGAACGGCCTCTCGTTCCTTATCAAAATCATAGTTGTATCGTTCACTGCTTCGTTCAGTCGCTTTGATTAATCGCAGATATCTATAAAACAATTCGTCCGGGATCTCCTTTGTTCCGACTTGCATATTTATTATTCTCCCATTTGTTTGCACAACACATCAATTTCAGTAATTCCTTCATCCAGTTGTTCTTCCATTGTTTTTAAAATAAAAAGGATATCTTCTTTGGTTTCTGCATTTATGATAATTTTCGCCATTTCGCGCATCATTGCCAATCGTTCAATTCCGATAGCGAGTATTTGTTCTGGGCTTGTCATATATTCACTCTCTTTATTTATTCATTCAATGGGTCAAACTTAGTCATGCTCCCTGCTTCTAGCAGGGAGTTGGGCGGTCCGCCGCTGGCGCCCTTGACTTATAGCTAGCACCTATGCATCGTTAGCGCATCTTAAATAACGATTCACCAATGTCTGTAATATGATATTTATATCCACTCCATCCTTTTCTAACTTCACCATATCTTCCTTTTATATAACCCAAATCACTTAATCTGTCAATTGCTATTCCAACTTCACTTCTAGACAACACACCATCTAGATTTTCAACTATTTTTGTAAACCAAATTGGACTGTCAATATCATTTGCCCCTTTTATTTCAGTTAAAACAATCTCTTCTTTACTTTTCAATTTATTCACCTCATTTTTATGCATCATTCCCGCATGCATCCTGCTTGTAGCCGGGTGCGGTTGACTTCTAGCCAACACCTATGCATCCATAGTATCATCTACACACACACTAAAATGGACACGTATAACCAAGAATGAAAAATGCAATCGAAACAAGAACAACAACCACTACTAAAATATTGCCTCTATTCTCAACAAATATTTTCCACTCTGATCCTGTTAATCCATTTTCTATTCTCCATTTCTTTGTATTAAGTTCAAATTTACCTAATTTAGTTACCATTTATTTCACCACATTGTTGTCTTTTGATTGAACCCTGAAAAGTATTAAACATCCTGCAATATATAATCCTGCGAAAACCTCAAAATATTCATAAATCATCGGTATGTTATCTAAATTATAAGCAACAACACATGCCAAAACCATCCATACCCACACCACATGTGTGTATATCCACATTCTTACATTCATTTATTTATTCGCCTCTTTTCATGTGTCTTCTTATCCATGCTCCCGGATTCATCCGGGTGTTTTTGCTCGCCCTGGCCGTCCTGTGGACGAGTCAGGGACGCGCAAGTGACTATTCATCGGCTCTGTGATCAGACCCCTCAATAAACTCAGTATCATCTACACACGTAAGTACATCATTTATCAATTCAAAGTATATCTGTTCCATTTCACAGATGCCATTCTCATAGTGAGCACAGTCCTTTTTATCACACACTACAACTGTCATCTTTCAATTCCTCTCATTAAACATTTCTTCAATCTCTTCTTTGGTGTGTCCCTCCGCAACCAACATTTTTATAACGGTCTTTTCACCTTCTCTGAATATCTGCAATAATAGATCATGCCAAGGCAAACCAATAAAGTTCTTCAATCTCATCAATTCTGCATATTCCCCATCAGTAAATTTCTCATTAAGATTTTTCATTTTCATAACCTCATAACAAGGCTAAAATATGTTTTGGTACTTCTTCATCTATTACCCAACATAGATGTTTTATTTCGGTTGCTTGCTCTAACAACTTTCTTTTATGTTCCATGTAAAAAAATAAGTTTGTCCCACCATTATCCATGGAATGTTTTGTATCTTCCATTTCACAAGTCAATTCATCGATGCGGTTTAATACTTGAATTTGTATTTTCACAATATCACCATACTAAGTAAGTAAGTTATTCTATTTAAGGATTTCTATTTAAAAAAAGACAGGGGTCAATCTTAGTCATGCTCTCCCTTTCTAAGGGAGAGTTGGGCGCTTGTCATGCGGGATTCTCGCATTCGGACCGGCGCCCCTGACTTGAGCCAACTCCTATGCAACCATCGGCGAACAAAAATTAAAATTTGACAGATTTTCCACGAACCGTTTTCACTCCATACAATACTTCAAATTCTCCAGATGACGGCCATCTTGCTTTTGCCCGTTTCAATGCATCAGATTTTGAATATGCTTGAATTCTATATTTGCTTTTACCTGGCATGTTAGGTTGTCTAAATGAAACCATAAAATCCATTGTGTTTCTTCCTTTTGGCATGATATATCACATCTTTATTGTTTGTTTTTATTAAATAAATATTTTTGCATCATCTTATCCATGCTCCCGCATTCATGCGGGTGTTTTAGTAGCACCAGGCCGCTCTACTGAGCGAGTCTGAGTGCCACTAGTGACTAATCTACGGCTCATATAAAGGGGTCAATCCCAGTCATCATTATTAACTAAATTTACCTAAATGTATCGTGTTTTTTGCGGTCGGCCAACTCTTGCTTTTTTCCTGCATTAAATCCAGCGACATCTTGAATGTACCCGGTTACTCTCGAGAGTTGAGTTACTCCGTGGTTTGAACAATCTGGGCACATCGGCTGGCCGCAGATCTCACAATTTGTTATACCACCAACTAAATCTTTGCAACATGCTTGGTGGTTATGCATTACCCAGGCATGAATAGGACATTTTGTGGGACCATCTATGTTTAGTTGGTTGCCGTCATTGAATTCATCCAACCATGCTTTGCATCTATCTATAAACTGTTGTTTTGGTAATGCCATTGCTTCTTCATGAGTCATTGTTTTATGTGTTTGTGTAGGCGCATCGTCTGGCTGGTCTGGTGTCTCGACCTGTGCATACTTCTTATGCTCTGGTGCATCTATATCATCAGCAGATGTATCTTTCGTACCAACGTTCACAACAATGTCAGCCTCTGTCCTCGAAGGCATCTGGCCACCCTCCGCCTCATTAATGATGGTTCTTACCTTCTTCAACGTTGCATGTTCATCGTCCTCTGTAATCTTCTTACCACTAACGTTGAAATATGGCTTAACGGGCCATTCGTTTAAGTTCACTACAACAGTTTTCATACCGTGTTCTTGGGTATACAGCCATTGGTAGTTTTCCTTTTCTGTGAATCCTGCAATTCCAAGTGCCTTTACTATAAATTCTTTCTTCTGTTCTTTCGTTGGGGTCATATTATCAATCATTTCATCACCTTATCAATTTATTATTTAAGGGGTTCATTCCGTTCATGCATCCCATCTTCAGATGGGTGTTTTTGCTGCACCTGGCCGCTCCGTAGAGCGTGTCAGGTTGCTGCAAGTGACTGAGAGCTAGCACCTATGCATCGTGTCATCATTATCTAAAGAACAAACCCTTTAATGACTTTCGTTTTACAAACGTTTCACATATGGGTGCTTTGGCATGAACTTCTGCTCTGTCTCTACACTCACCCCATTCACGATGTATTTCTTTCATAAACTCTGATTCATTTTCATCGTGCATCTTCCCTTTGTTTATAAATTGTTCACAATCTTCACAGTGGTATTTTTCATTGTTCATTCATGCATCATCTCCGTTCATGCTTCGGGCTTTGAGCCCGTGAGTTTTTGCTCAACCTTGCCATTCCGCAGAATGAGTAAGGTTTGCGCAAGTGACTTAAGCTAGCACCTATGCATCACGAATAAAATTGTTTTATCGCTTTCATATCAACTCTTGTCTCAGTGGTTTCTTTGACTACCATATAATAATGGTATTTTCGTTGTGGTGGATTGTCTTCCGTGTGTTTTATCAAGTCTTTTACTTTTACAAACGTGGCAACTATACCATTACCCAATGAATTTTCAAGTTTCAATATATATTCTTTCATATAACTTTCACTCCGCTTGCCCACTTTGTCTATCTTTCATAGATTTGTATAATAACACCAAACCTATAATGAGCAGTACAACATCTACCGCCACAGCCAATTCATAATTATTCATACTATCATTTCCTTTTCATACATCAATTGAAATTTAAATTGCGATTTCATTTTATTACGAATTGCTCGCGGATCCTTTTCTGGGTCTCTACATCCGCGACACATCCCCATACATATCCAGCTTCTTCGTGTAAATGGTATGCCTCTTGGAATATATTCACCCTCGTCTATATGTGACCGGGGGGTTTTCTTTAAGTTTGGATTATTGTATATTCTTCTTGTTCGTGTCATTTATGCATCATCTTATCCATGCTCTCGGATTCATCCGGGAGTTTTTGCTCAGGCTGGCCGACCTCTGATCGTGTCAGCGCTGTGCAAGTGACTTGAGCTAGCACCTATGCATCCTTTTTACCATATAATAATATACATTATTGTCAATAATAAACGAATATCGTTTAACTTCTGTTCTTGCTATCGTTGCTCTTGCAAATTCAAATCCATTTAAATTATATTTATTGAAAAATTCAACCATCCATTCTTTAAATAGTTGTAATGTTATTCCTTTTTTATTTCTAATTTCTGAATACAAGTTATGCATATCAACATAACCCATTCGTGAAAGTGGTTGCTTTTTTATAATTTCATTATATGCAGATATTAACAATATTTCATCCAATATTTTCACCTCGCTTTTTATATTGTTTTTGGCCTATCGAATTTAGGGAAGTTTTCTTGAATATTCCAACACTTTGAACATAGAAAATTATGTGAAGTCATTCCAAGTGGTTCACCACAGCGCTTGCAGTTCGTAATATTATTTTCCTTTCTAAATTCTCTTATTTGCTGCCGACGTTTTTTACTTCTTTGTGTTCTTGCCATATGCATCATCTCCGTCGTCATGCTCCCCACGTTAGCGAAGCGCTGTGGGGAGTTGGGCGCTTGTCATGCGGGATTCTCGCATTCGGACCGGCGCCCGTGACTTGAGCCAACACCCATGCAACGTTAGCAATCTTCTATTTCAAATTTGGCTTTACAATTAATACATTCGGATGTGTCTTCATTCAACGTGGTTGTCATCAACGGCCCACCACAGAAACTACATATTTCATCTAGTATATCTACATAATATGGTTGCAAAACACACCACCAACATATCTAGGATAGTTAGGATCAACAACTCTTTCAATCTTTAACCAGTCATATGGTCCTTGTTTACGCCATATCTGTCCTTCTTCAATTTTTACATGTTTCATTTCATCTTTTATATTAATCATTTCATCCACCATTTTAGTCATGCATCCCATCTTTAGATGGGTGTTTTTGCTCAACATCGCCGTTCCGCAGAACGTGTGAGGTTTGTGCAAGTGACCTGAGAGCTAGCACTTTGTAACAATTTAGCCATAGCGAATAATTATGTTTCCTACTCAAGAATTTCCCTGATACGGCACTAATATAGTGACTATCCGGTATGTTCCTGGAATCAGATCCTCATTGATGTTGATATTCCGTCTGATGGTATATATTCCATCTGCGTCCTGGGTGCCAAACACTGCAGCTTCAGGAAGACCATTGTTATTATTATCAGATGGAGTGATTAGTGCACCGCTTCCAGATTCTACACTATAATCGACTTTGATGCCTTCTGTATCGATTAGTTCTTCCCCATTGAACCATATCTCGGTATCAATCTCACATGTCGTAGAATACTTCTTATGACTAGTGATATTGATATAATCATATAGTTGAGTGAGCCCATATGTGGTATCTCGTGGGTCATTATTTACATCGAATGACATCCACGGTGTTACTTCTACGGTTCGCTCATCTCTGAAATATTCTGTCAATATCGCCGCTGATGCGACGCCAATAAGCAGAAACACTGCCAATAATGCTATTTTCTTATCCATTATTATTCCTTCTTCATATCGTATCCGACTATCCAGGCAATTGCGGTTTTTGGATCTTTTCTTGTATGTGCTTTTACATGAACAATTTTAGACATAAAAAATCACTCATATAAAAACAGTGTTTATTGTATTAAATACTTTTTGCATCATCTTAGCCATGCTCCCGGATTCATCCGGGTGTTTTTGCTCGCCCTGGCCGTCCTATGGACGAGTCAGGGACGTGCAAGTGACTCATCATCTACTCTAAGATACCGACCCCTCGGTTTTTAGTAACATATCTTTCATTAAAAGAATGGCAAAAATCAAAGATAAAATACCCATCCCCCCAAATACCAATCTCACAATCCCATAAGAAATAACACCAGTATATGCTGCACCGATTGCATACACGACAAAAACCAGTACAAACCCTAAGTTATCAATCCAGTTTTTCATAGTTTAATCCTCATTCAAATAATCAAATCTTGCTTGAATTGTCGATACCTGAACATTCAACATTATCCGTGCCAGACACCCATGAGAACAACAATTATAAGTATATCCTTGTGCATAGTAGACTCTATCAGTGATGTTTATACCACATTCATCACAATCTATTTTTTTACATTTCATTATTCATTCCTCCTTGATACACCAACAATATTGTGTTACATTAAATTGTCCTCTTGTTTTTTTACATTTGTTTGTATCAACTGCTTGGCATTCAACTCTCCGTCCTTCATTACTTGATTTCAAAGCCTTACACTTCATAGTTAATAATACGCCTTAAACTTACTTAAACTTGTCGGTTTACAACACAACCATTATAAAAAAGAGAATATTAAAAGCAGGGGTCAATCTTAGTCATGCCCCTGCTTTCTAAGCAGGGGTTGGGCGGTCCGCCGCTGGCGCCCGTGACTTGAGCTAACACCAATGCAACACTAAAAAAAATAAAATAAATATTGTATTACTTCTTTTCTATAAACACCGACCAAGTGTGCTGTATGGGCCATTTACTAGGAAGCACTCTTGCTTTTCGTCCCTTCATATTCCACGTTGCTGCAATTTGTCTTGCTTTTTTCTTTGTGAGGTTGCCCTGCGACTCTTTAAAAACAATTCCGTTTATATTTCTCACACGGTCTTTTTTTGTTGTGTATTTTCTGGTCATGATTAATCACACTACACAATTTAATTTAGTCATACTTATATTTTTGCATCATCTCAGCCATGCTCCCGCATTCATGCGGGTGTTTTAGTAGCACCAGGCCGCTCTATAGAGCGAGTCTGAGTGCCACTGGTGACTTGAGCTAATTTCATTCATTTCTTTCATCCTTCTGTTTAAGCCTACACGGCAAACACATTGTATTGTTTAAGAATCCACTTATAAATTTCTTGTGGCATTCTTCACAGTAACATATATATGCCGTCATTTCTCCACCTCATTTTCATGTATCTTTTAATTCACCTCTGAATTATTGCTTTGGTCTTATCTTGATATCATGATATAATTTACTTTGGCTTATCCCCATCATCTTGGCAATATTAATTACTGAAATTCCTTTCCCCCTCATTTCATCGAACTTCTCCCAGTTGATTTTCTTTGCTGGTCTGTGCATGGGTTTACCTGACTTTGTCCCATGAATCTTTGCATATGCCCTTCCAGCAGTCAACCGCTCTCTTATGGTAGTTGCTTCCCGGTCCGCAAACAATGCCAGTATCTTTAAGAAAAATTCAGTCTCCGGAGTGGATGAATCAATGTTTTCTTTGATAAGGATCAGCCGTTTACCACTATCTTTCATTTCATTGAACTTAGCCAACATATCTGCATCACTCCTACCAAAACGTGAAAGGTCTTTTACAATTACCCCATCACATCCATCAAGTGAGTTCCACATTTTTTCAAAGTTCGGTCTATACTTGTAAGCACTTGCATCATTATCAATGAACCATTTTTGAATTGTGATCTCATATGCATCACAATATCTTTGAATAGATTCCTTTTGAATTTCTATTCCTGTTTTCAGATCAACAGATTCACGACAATACGCAAAAAGTTCCAATTTATGTGAGTATTCCATAAGACACAGAGTATGTGTAAATACTATATATGCCTTTACATTTCATCCACAGAGTTTAAAACCTATAACTAAATGAAAATATATGGACAAATACTTTATTGAATTAAAAATATATAAAAATTGTCTGGGTTATGCTCATTGGACTTACAAACCCCCGGTGATCTACTACCAATAATCAACTTAAAAGTGCAACTTTAGAGGTTGACACTTGCACAAGGCAGCAGATAGATAGATGGTTGTGGATAGATATAAACGATTCTTTAATTGAATTTTTTATTGATATCCTTCAACATCTTCTTTGCTCTATTAAGTGTAATTTTTCTATATTTTAGAATTGACTTGCCATGAAAATAGATAGTCAAATCTATTCTTAGTCTTGGTGCTTTATTTGTTTTTTTTCTTTTTACCATGTTATCGCCGTTCCTTATAGAATGTATAGAACACTGCCAGTATTGACATAACTATGATTGCTGATGCTGTCGCTGCGAAAGATGCAGGGAAGAATGCAAACAGCACCGTACCCATTATAATCCCAAACATTGAAGGGATGATTAACGATCCCTGTCTGAGATAAAACATTAACATAGGAATACCGAAAAGGATTGCAAAAAACATATTGCCTACGACTACCTGATATGGTTCGGTAATTCCCCACAGCATAACTTCAAAGTCTGGTGAATCCCCCTCAAGACCCAACATAAGATTATCATATCCTGTTTCATCCATATTGCTTATTGTATCTCCGGCACCTGCCATTTCCATCTTAACGTATGGATTCCAGGTTATCGGTAAAGATGTACCGTTGGCATTTGTGGCTGTGGCTGTGACATTCTTGTATCCTTTGGATGTCCAGGCATAGGATAGGTTGTCATAGTTGTGTGACTGGTCTATAGTATCCACATGCCAGGCCCATGTAATGATTGTCTCATTGGCTGTAGCATAGAACGTAATACTTGATCCGTGGCCTACTACAGGATACATATTGTTAGTATCAACTGAATTGGTATATGTAGTGATATCCGGGGCCCCATCTACAACCACACAACCAGCTATAAGTAAGAACAGTATTCCAAAATTGATAAACGATAATTTTAAGTGTTTCATATTCAATTCTCCATTTTGAATCTACGCCATACTTGGAAGATAAATATCATTTCCATGAAAGTGACTATTGTTTGTAACATCAATGCCAATGGTGCTGGCACTCCAAATTTAACCAACGGGAAGTATACCAGTGCGGTCATTTTTAATGCTTCAAATAGCACTGCAAACATTTTTATAGCGATAAATACTAGATCAAGCCCAAAACCTTCTCTTGCCTTTTCTAATATAGATGATTCTGAATCATCGGTAATGACTTCTTTTATTGAAGCAGATTGATTATTCATTGCATCAGCATCAAAATCATCAACTTCATGAACGGTCATAATTCCCATTTCGTTCATGGTGGAACTAAGCAAACTGAAAATAAATATTGCAAGTATAAATCCCCATATTTTCATTATTCATGCCCCTCCTTCTTTGAAAACTTATTTATATTTGCGATTATAGCCACAACCGTTGCAAAGCCCAATCCGACAGCAATTATACCGTTGTTGTCGATACTTGAAAACCACCCAAAGAACAGGAAAACCCACCCTTCCACACATATAATCGCCGCACCTTCTGTTGCAGTGGATGCTCCAAACATGCCAGCGGTAAACATCATGATTAAGATTGAAACATACAACCACACTTTGTCTGGGATTCCGGGCAATCCAATATCATCATCGAACTGCACCGCATAGGTTTGATCAACAGTTCCATAGGTGGTATGAGTAGCAACCACATGTACAAAGTAACTTTCGCCTTCGTAGTCGCTTACTATAAAGCTGTGAGTCCAATTATTTGTATATCCTGACTGAGAGTCTATTACTGTTTGGTTGTATGGATCTGAACTGTTTGTTTGATTAAGGTATACTATTGCTGCTGTAGTTTCTGACATGGTATCAGTGTAACTCACATTGACATAAGAGTGTGTTGAATTGATTATCTCGGTGGATACATCAATTCCTATAACGTCATCTACCGGTTCATCATATGTTGACCATGATCCTGTTGAAGCAACAAATATTAAATATTTTTCATCCTTTGGGTATAATACCATTTCTCTATCTATACCTTGAACTGCGTCAATGAATGTAATGGTGTACCTTTGTGTTTCGTATAATCGGAATGTAACCGCACCATCATTACCAGTAACACCAGTATACTTTGTAGTTGAGCTGCCATATTCATAAACACTTACATCTACACCTTCATAATATCCTAATGGCCCCCATACAACAAATTTCACATAATGTGGTGTATAATATACGCTGTCTGTTTGCGTTAGTTGTATTGTTTCGGTCTTGGTTGAATCTACTAAAATATCTTCGCTGTCTGAGTAGTACCCAGTTGCAGATACACTGAATGTATATAACCCATAGGTTAACCCCGAATATGTGATTGATCCGTTTGTAGTGGAAGATATAACTCCACCGTAGTCTACTGAGAATGTTGATAAGTATCCATCTGTGGAGGAGTCTTGGGCTCTTATAGTAAGGTCATAGATGCCATACATTAGGATGTTCTGGGTTAGCCATGATCCGTTGTTTGTATCTGCTGGATATTCGGCTGAGTCTTGATAATCTGTTTTTGTGGCATTGACTGTATAAGAGCCGTTTGTAAGCTCTTCAAATAGATAAAAACCAGTTGATGACGATGTGATAGTATCTGACCAGGTGGCATTATAAATATTAACTGTTGCGTTGGTCACTGCCTG
>WSZW01000162.1 GCA_013139905.1 archaeon | reverse complement strand
GCGATAGAATGTGTCGATCGTATTGATGGACGTATATTACCAATAATTACAGACAATCGTTATAGAGGTATTGAGGATTTTGAATTATATAATTTAAGAGAACTTATCAATCAAATTGATAGGATGGACGAATTTCTAAAACGCGCCCGAAGATAAATAAATTATTTTTTATACGAGAAAATCCCTTTCTGTTTTGTTTGATTTAATAATCGTTGTGTTGTAGACCAAGAATGCCGCACAAAATCCGGAAATTCGCCATGTTCTTTTAAATATTTTTTAAGAAAATCAGTAGTTCTAACGTCCGCAGGATATCCGGATCCCAAAATCCCGTATTTTTCTTCAATCTCACGCACTAGTCTATCGCGTGTTGTTTTAGCAATAATAGATGCTGCACCAACAACAATAAATTTGTCATCTGCCTTGTGTTCTGCAACAACATTTGCGCCTGGAACACTTAGTTGATAATTAAGTTCTCGCATAAATCCAGGACCGTTTGACGGCAAATCAAGAAATATTGCCGTATCTCCAAAAGTATTCATTATTTTAACCATCGCATTAAGCTCAATTTGATTTAATGTCATAACTTTCATTTGTGCGTCAATCTCTTTTGCCGTAATTACAACAACTTCGACACCGTCCGCAATTTTGCGTATTTCTTCAGCCAGCATTTCTCGTTTTTTAGGCGCAATCATTTTAGAATCGCGAACACCCATAGCTTTTAATTTTGATTCTGCATCAGCATCTAATTGTACTCCTGCAACAACCATAGGACCAATCACAGGACCTCTTCCAGCTTCATCTATTCCAATCATATTATCACGTTAAAGAATCATTATGTGTTGCCTTATATATAAGTTTAAATTTTTTTAATATACAGTAGTTTTATAAAATCACTACAATAAAGAATATCATTAATTCTTGTTGAAAGCGAGGTAGAGCAGCCTGGAGTGCTCGTTGGGCTCATAACCCAAAGGTCGGTGGTTCAAATCCACCCCTCGCTATGTTTTTTATTTTAAGTTTATTTTTTTAAATAAGTCCTGAAACTTTTGATTCTGCATATTTGTTAAGTATCATCATAGCAATGTAAATAATAACTATCAACACTAATCCTATGATTGATGCTTTTGTTCTAAAAAATTTCTTTAAAAAATTAAAAATTTTAATTATTGTAGATAATATGATATTAACTATTTGAAGTAAAAATACAATCAATGCTAATGCCATTTGCATGACAAAATAACCAAATTTTGTTTTATTTTGTTTTGGTGTATCTTGGATTGGTATTTTTTCATTGTTTTTAATTGTTTCTGGATTGTTTTGTATTTTTGGTGCTTCTGGTATTTTTAATTTAATTGGTTTTGTTTGTGCCTTTATATTATCAATTTTATCTGTTTTTTTATTTTTATGAAAAATATTAATAATTGCTGAAGAAACTTTGCCAAAAAAGTTTTTATGCCTTGTAGAATCCGAATTATCAAACGTTTGTGTTTTTGAATTAATGCCGTGTTGTGCATGCAATGGAATCATTTTCAATTTAGCAGGTCCTATCTTTTTGTCTTTTGAAGTTACATCATTTGCTTTTTGTTTAATTATGTCTTTATTCTCTACTTCAGATTTTGTTTGTGTGATTGGCACATTAGTTTTTTGATTTGGTGTCGGTGGTTCTGGTAATTCTGAGATTTTTTTCTCTGGTTTATCATATCTTATTTTTTTAGGTTTCGGAGGACTTGTTAATTCCGGAATAATTTGTTTCATAACTTTTTCTTGTTCTGTTTTTAAGTCATTATTCTGTTTTTCTTGTTTGACTGTATTTTTGGGTATGAGTGCCATTACCTCGTTTTCATCAATATCAAGTTCCAAAAGCGTTTGTCTTAATATTTCCGGTTCTTCGCCTAAAGACAATTGTTCTTCTATCCATGTTCTAATTTGATTTTCAATCATAATAATTCAACAAATATTTAACTTGCTTTTTTATAGGTTGCACTCGTATATAATGTTTATGGCTGGAATGTTTGATTTGGACGCGACAATTATACGAAATGAAATACCACTTACTGAAAAGTTTATGCCTCAGAATCTATTGCATCGGGAAGGTCAAATGCAGTATCTGGCTTCTTGTTTAAAACCTGTAGTTGCCGGTAGAACCCCTAGAAACGTATTTTTATTCGGCTCCACCGGTGTTGGAAAAACATCCCTTTTAACCTGGATGTTTGAAGAATTAGAAGATACAACCGATAATGTAAAAACAGTTTACGTTAATTGTTGGCAAAATACAACCCCGCACGCAATTGTTTCTAAAATAGTATCCGATTTAAAGATATTTACAAATCCAAAAAAACAAACAAAAGAATTATTAGAAGATTTAAATGCCTACCTTAGCCGTTATGATAAAAAAATGATTCTTGCGCTAGATGAAGTAGATAGAATACAGGATTATGACATTCTTTATGATTTTACAAGAAGCGGTTACGGTTTAGTTTTAATTTCAAATGATGAGTTCGCACTAATTGACGTAGATCAACGCATCAAAAGTTCATTGTCTCTAGAGACCGTTGAATTTAAAGGATATACAGTAAATGAAATGTTCGACATTCTAAAAGATAGATGCGACCACGCATTTATGGTCGGAGCAATAACTGACCCGCTAATAAAAATCGCAGCACTAAATGCTGATGGCGATGCACGTGTGGGTATTGAAATATTAAGAAAAGCAGCCCTTTTCGCAGAAGACGAAAGCAAAAAAATAATTGACAAGGAACATATCATAAAAGCAAAAAAAGACGCCCTGCATCTAAAAACAAGCCAAATTCTAGGAACACTTACAAAAGAGCATAAAATACTCTATAATTTAATCGGGAAAAAAGAAAACATAACCTCAACAGACCTTTTTGCCGAATATAAAACAATCACAACAACACCAATATCTGAGCGCACATACCGAAAATATATGACTCAATTAGTAACCTTGCGTCTCGTAAAAGCCGACGGCGACGTACGTTGGCGAAATTATAGTTTATGAGCATCATGAAAGATATATAAAAAATTTACCGGATGTACTTGAAATTGTAGCCACATCAAAAAAGACAAAATCAGAAGCAATATTTCATAAAACATGACCCATTTTCGGCCTTCAGTTCCATCCCGAAAAAATGGGCGCAGTTGGCGAGAAAATATTCAAGAATTTCACTGACTTGTATTATAACTAGTCTCAAATAGATATAAAAATCCTTATATTTAAAATTATTCATGCAAGAGACATACAAAAAAATCGCCGAAGGAATAAAAATACTTAACAAAGAAATAAATCCAAATGACATTATTATACCTATCGGTCTTGACGGTGCTGTGATATATCATATTCTTGTAAATTATTACGATAAAACGGATAAGTCGTATATTGATTTTATTGAAAACACCTGCGACATAAGTTCTAAAAAAAAGACTGATACCCTAAAATTTAAAAACATATTGACAAAAAACAAAGAAAAAACAATATATGCTTTAGATTTGCGCACAGTTACAGGAAAATTAGGCGAAAAATTAAATCAAATGGCATATGGAAGTTCATTTAAGTATGCTGTGCTTTTTGATTCTACAGTTAATGCGGATTTAAAAGCCTTTACAACTAAGCTTTCAGACAAAGAGCGAATAATCTGGCTTTCAAAAAAAGCATATGAATCATTAGATTTAGAAAAAATAACTCATAGGTATATCGAAGAAATTCCTGCCGTAATAGAAATTAAGAAATATATTTAATATCAAAATCCACGTTTTTTTTGCTCTTTAATTTTAGGATCACTTTCAGCCCAAATCTTACTGCATCCCGAGCACACATAGCCGCCATACATGTTTAAATGAGGCATATGTTTCATATTAGATGAACCGCAATCCGGGCATTTAATTGTCTTGTTTTTCATTATTTTTTCCAAAAGTGTTTCTGATTCAAATTCCATAAAATATCACAATATAATCCTTGTCTCAATAACTTTTTAATAATTGCCTTAAAAATCAATAAATTTAATTATTTTTGATATCTGGTATCTGTTTTTCTATTTTAAAATTGCACAATTCTACATGATTATTTGCTTTATTATAATCATCAATTCGACCTACATCAATCCACAAGTCTTTGAATGTGTATCCATAAATTTTATATCCGCGAGACAATAGATACGGGAATATATCTTTCGCAAAGTCTTTTCCCTCTTCAATAAACTCGAAAATTTCAGGACTTAAACAATAAAGCATGGTGCTTGCATGGTATTTAAATGTAGGTTTTTCTCTAAATCGTTTGATTGCGGTGTCTTCTTCTAAATCCACGACCCCGTATTCAACAGGAACATCAATTTCTACAAGCGCAATTGTGCCAATACCGTCTTTATTTAGATGGTATTCAATAAAATTAGTTATATCAAGATTAGTAAGATTATCTCCGCCCATAAGCAAAAATGATTCGCCTTTAAGTTTATCTTTTAATTTCGCAAGACAACCGGCAGTTCCAAGTGCTTCTTTTTCTTCAGAATATTCAATATTCACACCCCACTCAGACCCATCACCAAAATAATTTTTTATCTGGTATCCAAGATAACCAATTGCAATTATGATGTCCGTAATTCCGTGTTTTTTTAAATGCAAAAGAATATGTTCTAGTATTGGACTTTGATTTATTGGTAATAATGGTTTTGGAACCGCATAAGTTAGTGGTCGTAACCGTGTGCCTTTTCCGCCTGCAAGTATGACTGCTTTTATGTATATCGCCTCGTTTTTAAAAATAGTATTATTTTGTATTACGTTATATGATGATTGTTCTATAAATAGTTATCTGAATTGTTCTCGAGCCCATTCAGCAAGCTTACCTTTATCTTTTGCAGCCGAACCTAAATGCGTGTGTGATTCTTCAGGAATCATCAACACACCTTCTAATGGGTCATATGCATGTTCTTGTATCGCCACATGCTGTTGAGCTTCAAAAGTCGTATCAATTCCGAAGAATTCTGTTGGTAAATCATCTGGATGTTTATTTTTGCTAAGGTATTCAATAAGTCGTCTAAATGCCGTAGCACTATCACGAGAACCATACGAACCCATTTCCCATATGATGTATGCATCATCCATGCCTTTTTGTTTCAAATCATA
>WSZW01000103.1 GCA_013139905.1 archaeon | reverse complement strand
CGGTTGCATATCTTACGTTAGGTCTTGTTACGGCGCCACTTGAAGGTATTTCTGATATTAAAATTAAGAAAAATCCAGATGGAAGTGAATATATAGCTGTTTATTATTCAGGACCAATTAGAAGTGCGGGTGGAACTGCATCTGCAATGTCTGTTCTTGCTGCAGACTTTATACGTTTACATTTGGGAATAGGACCATATAAACCATCAGAAACAGAAGTTCAAAGATACGTTACTGAGGTGGAAGATTATTATTCTAGAGTTACTGCAAAACAATATCACCCGACTAAAGAAGAAATTGAAATGATAATAAAAAATGTTATGATTGAAATTACGGGAGATCCTACTGAAAAATTAGAGGTTTCAAATTATAAGGATTTAGAGCGTGTAGAGACAAATAAAATTCGTGGCGGTATGTGTCTTGTTCTTTTAGATGGTCTTCCATTAAAGGCAGAAAAGATGCTTAAACGTGTCAGAAAATATCCTAAAGAATATAAGTTAGATTCGTGGATGTGGCTTAAAAAATTCATAAAATTAAAACAAAGCATTCATTCTGTTTCAAAGGGTGATGATTCTGAGTCGTCAAAATACAGTCCTAATGCGAAATATATGTCTAAAGTAATTGCGGGTCGACCTGTTTTTTCATTTCCCGGAAGACCTGGTGGTTTTCGTTTACGGTATGGTCGGTCAAGAACCGGAGGATTGGCATCAACAGCATTTCACACTGCAGCCATACAACTTATTGAATTTACTGCAATCGGAACACAAATTGCGACAGAATTCCCCGGTAAAGCAACGGTGTGTACTGGGTGTGATACGATTGAACCGCCCGTTGTTCTTTTAAAAAATGGGGATGTTTTAGAATTAAGAACGCTAGATGATGTTAAAAATTATACTAGGGAAGTTCAAGAAATATTATCACTTGGTGATGATTTAATACCTTACGGAGAATTTGTAAGTAACGGTCATATTCTTCTTCCATCTTCTTATGTTGAAGAATGGTGGGCGCAAGAATTGGAACGGGCAGCAAAAAAAGATATTGATAAATATAATGAATATATTATACCGCCATATAAACCACCAATGTTGAAATTGGCGCTAGATATATCTTTGAAATATAAAATACCCATTCATCCATATTATAATTTCTTTTATCATGACATTACAAAAGAGGATATTGTAAAATTAATGAATTGGTTTGTTGATGCAAAAATAACAGATGAACAACATATCTTAAGTTGCGAAGAAAATCTTGAAAGCAAAGAAAAAAAAATATTAGAAACTCTTTGTGTGCCTCATAAATTAAGAGATAATATGGTCATTCTTGAAGGAAAATCTCTCGCTTTATTTCACGTTTTGGGAAAACCAGACAAAAAAAACATAAGTGAACTTGTGAAAAAAGCAGAGACATGCGATACGGTGATGAGTTTATTAAATGAAATATCACCAGTTATTGTGCGTGAAAAAGGAATTATTCGAGTAGGCACTAAAATGGGTCGTCCTGAAAAAGCAGAACGTCGATTATTGAAGGGTAGACCACAGTCATTATTTCCTTGCGGCGAGGAAGGGGGACGCATGAGAAATATAATGGAGTCGTATAAAGTTGGTAAAGTAGATACCATGGTTTCAGTTTATTTTTGTCCTACCTGTAAAAAGGAAGTTTATTATCCTACTTGCTTTGATTGTAAAACTCCAACAAAACCACAAAAGTTTTGTCGATTGTGTGGATTAAAAGTAGATACGGATACGCATTGTAATTATCCTACGGTAATGTATAAAAAAACGATAATAAACATCAAGGACGAATTAGATACTGCGATGAAACGATTGAATATGCGCGAAAAACCGATTTTATTTAAAGGAGTAAGGGCGGTATCCAGCGGGTCTAAAAATGTTGAACCTATTGATAAAGGACTTTTAAGAACAAAATATGATCTTTATGTAAATAAAGACGGAACTACACGTTATGATTCTTCTGATGTTACTTTAACACATTTTAAACCAAAAGAAGCGGATGTATCTATTGAAAAGTTAAAATCTCTTGGTTATTTTAAGGATAAAGATGGGAAAGAGTTAGTGTCTGATAATCAGGTGCTTGAACTTAAAACTCAAGATATATTGATATCTGATAATGATGATTTTTCGTCTGTTGAATATCTTATGCGTGTTTCTATGTTTGTTGATGATCTTTTAGTTTCATTTTATGGGCTCGAATCGTATTATAATATAAAAACAAGAGAAGATTTAATTGGACAGCTTGTAATTGGTCTTGCGCCACACACGTCTGCAGGTATTATTGGCAGGATTATTGGGTTTACAAAAGCAAAGGTTTGTTTTGCGCATCCGTATTGGCATGCAGGTAAAAGAAGAAATTGTGATGGGGATGAAGATTCATTTATGCTTTTAATGGATTCACTTCTTAATTTTTCAAGAACATATTTACCTAATACTCGCGGTGGTAGAACTATGGATGCGCCGCTTGTACTTACAACAAAAATGAATCCAGAAGAAGTTGATGATGAATCATGGAATGTTGATGTTGTTGATAAATATCCGTTGCAATTTTATGAAGAGACGCTAGAGTATAAATATCCGTGGGATTTGAAGGCTAAAATAGAGATATATGCTGATAGAATTGGAAAACCAAGCGCATTTCATTGTATGTATACTCATGAAACAGATAATATTAATGATGGGCCGAAAAAAACGAAATACGTTGAACTTGATTTGATGAGTGAGAAAATAGCAGGTCAATTATCTATTGCGGATAAAATACGTGCGTGTGATGCAAAAAAAGTTACAGAATTGGTTTTAAATAAGCATTTTTTAAAAGACATAAAAGGAAATTTAAGAACATTTTCACGCCAAAAATTAAGATGTATTAGTTGTAATGAAAAGTATCGTAGGGTTCCTCTTTTAGGACGTTGTATTAAATGTCACGGAAAGCTTGTGTTGACGGTATCGGAAGGCGCTGTTAGAAAATATATTGAGCCTTCAAAACAAATGATGGATAGGTATAATTTATCTTTATATACAAGACAACAATTTTTATTAATTGAAAATGCTGTGGATTCTCTTTTTGGTAAAAAAGCAAGACAATTAAATCTTTCTAATTTTAAATGATGTTTTTGTTTTTTTATTTTATGATTTTTAATATTATTTAGATATAATTATTGATTTTTTTCTACACGCAATTCACAGTTATGTGTTTTTATTCACACATGAATATTATTGGGTTTCTTGTTTGCGTTTTTTAAATATTTGATGTTGTATGGTGTTCCACAGGAAATGAAGGGGGGTGAATATAATACTCTTATTTTGTGAACGAAATTGAAAATCTTTATATATGTATCAAAAAAGTTCCACAGGAAATAGGGGGGTGTATGAAGTTAACAATCAGGTATGTGATGTCATGAATTGTTTGTATTAGTTCACAAATTTGCGTGTTGTGTGATTATATTGTAATGTGAATTCCCAAAAAATACAATATAATCGGTATCACAAGAGCATTCATAAGAAGACTTTTTTTCACGTGACTAATTTGAGTGTATATTCCTAAAAACATCCCTGAAATTGCAATTATTAGACCAGCGAAATCGGAAATCCATATGATTGAGAGTAATACGAATACAAATATGAATATGTTTATTTTTGTGTATCTTTCCGGTGTTATGTGTATTGTTGCTTTTTTGGATAATTCTAAAGTTAGAATAGATGCGATTGATGCGGATATTAGAGATACACAAACAAATAATAGTATGTTATCAATTGTTATTGTGGTTGTTATGTGATTTATTGCAACGGCGATGCCGCTTCTAGCTCGCCCTATTAAGTATATTGCAATTACAGATAGAATGGCTGCTGTGGTGTTTATGGCTCCAAGTGAAATTATGTATTTTCTGGCACCTTTTATGTCTGCAAGTTTGTTTAGCAGTATTGCTGATTGAGAACTTCCAATTCCCGGTAGTATTCCTGCCACGAGTCCTGCAATAAATCCTAAAAAACCGCCGGATACAAATTCTTTTGATGTTATTTTTGTTTGAAGTGATTGTTTTGGGATTTTGGTTTTAGATGTGAAAGCTGTGGCAATTGTGCTTAAACCAAACAAACCACCAAGTAAAGCGGTAAATATTTGTTCTTCTTTTAAAATTGTATTAAATGACAGTAGTCCTAAAAGCCCGGAGAGTAATGTAATTATTAGCGCGTCTTTTTTGTTTTTTTCAATTAGGATCATGTATGTTACAATTATGACAAGCATTAACGGAACAAAATATTTTATGGATTCATATAATTTTGGTAGAATCAGAAAAAGTATAGGGCTTAATAATATTAGTATGATTATTGAGGATATTCCGCCGGCAACACTTAAAAAAATAGCCATGTGACCTTTTCCTTTAAGCAGATATTTGTGTCCGGGAAGAACGGCGAGTGCGGTTGTACTATCTGGCGCTCCTAAATAAATTCCGGGTATAAAATCAACAAAACTGTGTGTGATTGCAAGGGATATTAAAAAACAACTTATGATTATTGGCTCTGTTGGTGAGTTAATTGTTGTTGTAAGAATGAATGCTGCAATCATGTTCACATGAAGTCCGGGGATAAGGCCCGTTATTGTACCTATTAAACTACCTATCAGAATTACGAGTAAAATATCTAAAAACATGTTTTTAATTTATATATTTTAGTGATTATATAATTTATTGTTAGTGATTAATAAGTGATAATTAATTTCACAAATATTAAGATTTGTAAATATAAAAGGTGATTTATGTGTGGCTAGATGACGTGTATAAAAAAGTTTCTGGTGATAAAGGAGAACATAAAATTAATAATACTACGGATAGTTTTTCATTATTAGGTTTACTTCCTTTAGGTACATCTAATTATGATGATTATGAACGAGAACATAAAAAAGATATTCCAGTTTATTCTAATCCTGTTGCTAAATTATGTGATAGTGCGATACAAAAATATCCCGTTGTGAATTTAATTATATATAAAAAAACAGACGTTGATGATAATATTAAGTTTATTGAATTGGTTGCTACTATGAAAGATGGTATAAGTTAAGTAATGTTTTTTAATATTTGATTAATAATGAATAAAATAAAAAATAATAAATTTATGGTGATTGTATGCTTGGAAAAATGAATCCTAAACAAATGGATAAGATGATGCGTCAAATGGGCATGAAAAGTGTGGATATCGATGCTAGTGAAGTAATTATTAAATGCGCGGATAAAGAGATTGTGATTAGCAATCCCGGTGTTCAGAAAATAATCATGATGGGTCAGGAATCATTTCAAATATCCGGAGAAGTAAGTGAAAAAAGTATTGATGCTTTTTCTAAAGAAGATGTTTTGATGGTTGTAGAACAGACAAGTGTTAGTGAAGACAAAGCTATGACTGCATTAAAAAATGCTGATGGTGATATTGCAGAAGCTATAATGTCTTTAAAGAATGATGATTAATTTTTCATCATTTTTTTTATTCTTTTTATTTTTGAAATTTCCTGTCTTTCACGTTCATTTAAATCTCTTTTTATTTGTTTTTCGTCTGAATAAAGATTAGGAATTATGTTTTTTTCTATTGCGTTTGCTTTGGTTCTTGTTTTTTTAATTTCACTCCCAAGAATAATGGCGCTGTTTTCAATTTCGCCAATTTTAAGTGTTTTTTTCAAAACGTTTTCAAAAATATCTGCAGTATTGTCAATTGTTTCGTCTGTATCGTTTATTGCGTATCCTCTTTTATCTGCAGGACGTGATATGTTTTGGGTTTGAATTTCCGGAATTATAATACCCATGATATTTTTGTTTGTTATTTCTATGTTCATTTGTGGCGTGCATGACATGGCTAGCAGATCTGTTTTTGTCTGTCCGTTCGAATCATATGCCGTATTTAGATTTTTTATTCCGTTATTTATTGATTCTTTAAGTTCATTTCTTAGATTTTTTGTTTTTCTTATATCTTGCATGAATTCTGCTATGAGTGCGTCTTCTTTATCTTTTAATATTTCAAGACCGCCTTTAGAAATTATTATTTGATTTTTTAAATCTATTAAATTTGTTCTTGTTGCAATATTTTTTTCGTAAAAACTCATAGTAATCATTCCATGTATTTAGTTATATATTTTTTTTCTATTTTTGTTAATTCATCTTTTGGTAGAATTGAAAGCAAGCTCCAGCCGATAAAAAGAGTTTCTTTAATTGTTCTTTTTTCTTTTTGAGATAAAAAGTCTGTTTCAAAATGGTTTTTAAACAATAAGTATTGTTTATCTCTTTGACTTAGTGCGTCCGAACCTACGATGTTTTTTAGATTTTCTAGACGAATGCCTTCGCTATATGCGCTGTATATTTGGTTTGATAGCTGCATGTGCGCGTCTTGGGTTTTGTTTATTCCAATTCCTTTGTGCATCATACGGGAAAGGGAAGGAATGATATTTATTGGGGGTGATATTCCTTTTTGCTCTAGATTTTGAGATAATAATATTTGTCCTTCTGTTATGTATCCTGTGAGGTCCGGTATTGGATGGGTTATATCGTTTTCGGGCATGGTTAGATATATTAATTGCGTGATGGAACCTTTTTGATTTTTGATTCTTCCTGTTCTTTCATATATTGATGCAAAATCACTATACAGATATGTTGGGTATCCAAGACGACCCGGGACTTCTTCTTTTATTGCGGATAGTTCTCTAAGCGCGTTTGCATAATTGGTCATATCACCTAAAATTACCAGTACGTCTTTTTTTAGTTCCCATGCAAAAAATTCTGCGGTTGTAAGGGCCACTCTTGGGGTTATGATTCGCTCAATGCTAGAGTCTTCTGCAAGATTTAAAAATAAAATTAGATTGTTTAGGGAGCCTGATTTTTCAAAAAAGTTTTTGAAATATTCTGATTCTTTTTTTGTGATTCCCATTGCGGCAAAAATTACAATTTGATCTTTTTTTGATTCGTCGCATACATTTTTTGCTATTTTTGCGATTAGTTTGTTGTGCGGCAAGCCTGATGCTGAAAAAATTGGAAGTTTTTGTCCGCGCACAAGAGTTATAAGACCGTCGATTGCAGAAAAACCGGTTTGGATAAATTCGTCAGGTACGTTTCTTTTATATGGGTTTAGGGGGTTTCCTGTTATATCTTTTTTTGTTTCTATTGGAAATTCTATATCAATTGGATCTCCAAGACCATTAAATATGCCTCCGAGCATATCTTTTGAAAGACTCATTTTGTATGTATCTTCTAAGAATGTGACTGTTGTGTTATTAGTATTTAATCCGTTTGTACCTTCAAACACTTCTACAACGCAGAAATCTTTTGTTAGACTTAAAACTTCGCCAGACCGTATTTCACCAGTTGGAGTTTTGACTTGAACGAGTTCTCCTAAACCAATATTTTTTGTGTTTTTCAAAAATAAAAGTGGGCTTTTTATTGATGAAATTGTTTTATATTCTTTCATTTTAATCTGCTACCTAAATTATTTTATGCATTTATTATTTCATTTCTTAAATATTCTAAATTATTTTTGTCTTCAAATTTCATTCTTGCTATGTTTTCAATTAGGTCTTTGTTGAATTCAAAATGAGGATTTTTTTCTATTTTTTCAAGACCGGTATCTAGTAATGTGGAAAATGTTTGTATCATTTCTTTTTGTTTTTCCGGATTGCAATATTTATCTATTTCATGAAATGCGTTTTGCTGTAAAAATGTTTCACGGAATAATTTCGCGACAAGGAGCATGAATTTATCTTTTTTTGGAAGCGCGTCATAACCTACGATGCGCGCGATTCTCTCTAGTTCTTTTTCTTTTTGCAGGGTTTGCATCATTTTTATTCTGTAATTTTTAATTGATTCTAATCCTTTTATGTCGTAATTTGAGTATGATTCGTTCCAGTCTACCGCGGGGTAATGTCTGTGGTATGCTAGATTTGCGTTTAGTGTCCAAAAGCAGTCTACAACTCTTTTTGTCGCGTCTGTTACGGGTTCTGTGAAATCTCCGCCGGGTGGGGATACGGCACCGATTATACTTAATGATCCGGTTAAACCTGATTCTGTTTCAACAACGCCTGCGCGTTCATAAAATATTCCAGTTTGAGATGCAAGATATACGGGGTATCCTTCTTCACCGGGCATTTCTTCTTGCATTCCTGATAATTCACGAAGTGCTTCGGCCCATCTGGATGTGGAATCTGCGATAAGTAAAACGTTATAGCCCATGTTTCGGTAATATTCGCCAACAAGGGCGCCAAAATGAATTGAAGTTATTCTTGCTGCAACCGGCATGTTTGATGTGTTTGCAATTAAAACCGATCTTGTTAGCAGTTTTTCTTTTGTTTTTAGGTCTTCTAATTGTGGGAATTCTAAGAGGATGTCTGCCATTTCATTCCCACGTTCACCAACGCCTACAAAGATTACGATGTCTACTGAAGACCATTTTGCAAGTTGGTGACCTAAAATTGTTTTTCCAGTACCAAAACCACCAGGCATAGCACCGGCACCACCAAGCGCTAATGGATACATGGTGTCTAACACTCTTTGACCGGTTACAAGTAGTTTATCTGGTGCAATATATTTTTTGTACGGTATTTTTTCTTTTACGGGCCATTTTGTGATAAGTGTTATGTTTTCTTTTTTATTTTTGGTTGTTAGTGTTCCTATTGTTTCTTTAATTGTGTATTTTCCTTCTTTTATGTTTATAATTCCGTCATTTTTAGCGAAAATTTTGTGAGTTATTGTTTTTGTTTCTTTGATTGTTGCAATTAATTCGCCTTTTTTTACTGTTCCTTTTTTTGTAACTTTTACATCCCATTTTTTGTTTTTGTCTAATTTGTCGTATGTTGTTCCATTTTTCAAGAAATTATCCATTGATGTTAGTGGTCTTTGAAGTCCATCATAAATGCTTCCTAAAAGACCGGGTCCTAATTCTGCTGTGATTGATTCACCGGTTGTGGTTACGGTATCATTTATTTTTAGCATTTTTGTTGATTCGTAAACTTGGATTGTGATTATTTTATCCTCAATTTTTACTATTTCACCAAGAAGTTTGTTTGGACCTATAAAACATAAATCGTTAATTGAACTAGATAGACCTTCAGCTTTTATTATTGCGCCCGAGATAAAAATAATATTTCCGTTTTTGTTTTTCATTTCAAATTGCCTCTAAATCAATTTCTGCACCGATTATGTTTTTAACAAATTTACTTGTTATTCTTTTAGTTTCGTATTTGGATGCGGGGATGATAATTATTCCGCGTTTTTCCAAATTTTTTATTTGCTCTTTTTTTTCAAGAAAAACTGGGTCTATTATTGCTATTTTTTCATCGTTTATTTCGTCCAGATTGGTGTATGTTTTTTTAATTTCTTCGAACATGAAACCAATTTCCAGTTCTTTTGTGACTGTGCAAATCAAGCAATAACACCTCTTGTTATTGATTGAAGGTGCAGGATTTCCTGTCTTTTTTTAATCATGTAATCTATTACCAAAAAGAATGAAAATGGATTTTCTTGTATTTTTCTTTTTGAGTATTTAAGCAAATAATTTTCTTTTGATTTTTTTAGTGGTAATTCTTTGTTTAGTAGTTTCTCGTATTTGGTTTTTATTTCATCTGTTTTTTTTGGGAAATAAAGATATGTGTCTTTAAGTTTTAAATTTCGTTTTTTTAGTTTTGTGATTGTCTGGAAATCTTCAAGTTCAAAAAAAGTTTTAAAAAAATCAGATATTTCTTTTGTCTTAGTTTTTTTATGCAGATTGAAATATTGTTTTTGGAGTGCGTATGTGATGTCGCAAATTTGTTTTGTGTTTTTGTAGGTTGTATATCCAATCATGAATGATTCATAATAGTTTGTGTTTTTGAGCATATTTCCTAACTCTTCAATAGAGGTTATTTTTGATTGGATAAATGTTTCGTATATAATTCCTTTTGGATATATTGTTTTTTTGAGATTTATTGTGTCTTTTTTGGCGTAAATGGTGTATAGAATTGTTTTTAGGTTTTCAAAATCCCACATAGATTCAATTATTTTCATGTCGTGATTAAATGTTTTTGGCATGAATGCAGATATTTTATTGATTGAATCAAAGAAGTTCATATTCAGATTTGTGGATGTTTTTTCATTGATTGATGTTATGTTTTTTTCGTAAGCAGATTTATGAAGTGCGCTAATAAATTCGTCTGATGTTTTTATCTGGTTTAGGGATTCTAATTTTTCTTTGTTTAATAGCTGGCCGTTCATTGCTTTAATTCTGGCTGATACGTATTCTTTTTCAAACAATATGTTAATCACCATTAAACAATATATTTTGTATTTTTCCTTCGATCTCTTGATTTTTTTTAAGTATTGTTTCTATGTTTTTGTTAATTATGATGTCTTTTTTCTCTAGTATTATTCCGGCTTTTATGTCTGTTGATTTGAAATTATTTTTTGTTAGTGTTTTTAGTGTTTTATCATTTTTGTTGCCGTATATTTTGGCATTTTTTTCTTTTTTAAGTTGATTTTTAAGAAATGTTTCGTATTTTTTGGTGGTCATTAGTTTTTTGATTCCTTCATCAATTGCATGATTTACTAGTTTCTTTTTTTCTTTTAGGATGTTTTTTTTGCATTCTAATATTGCTTTTCCTAAAATTTCTTTTTCTAGTGTGTGTTTTTCTTTTTCTAATTCTTTTTCTAAGTCTTCATCTAGATGCATTCGCTCTAATCTTGCTTGTTGTTCTATATCTCTTATTTGATTTTCAAAGCCATAATGCATGCGCGTGATTTCGTCTTGCGCTTGGTTTTTTAGGTT
Organism: archaeon; assembly: GCA_013139905.1. Lineage (GTDB taxonomy): Archaea > EX4484-52 > EX4484-52 > EX4484-52 > B79-G9 > GLR112. Next base: position 915 of record WSZW01000103.1, on the reverse strand, counting down.
TTCAATCAATTCTTCTAGTTTCATAGGAATCTTTTATTAATTATATTACGATAAGTCCAAAACCAATGGAGATTAGTATCAATGCTACGACTAATCCGTATAGTGCTTGTGTTTCTACAAGACCGGCTAAAACCAGACTTTTTCCAAACATTTTTGAATCTTCTGCGGTAGCTCCAATTGCAGCTGCGGCTGCTTTTCCTTGTCCTGCACCGGAACCCAGAGCTGCCAGACCAACTGCCAAACCGGCACCTACTGCCAATAAACCTAAACCAACATCCATCATATCACCTTTAAAATCATGCGTTAAGATTAGACTAATGTCTAACTGTAGTATATTATGAACACAAGGGACTATTATAGTTTTTGTTGGGGTTGGTTGGATGATGTAAGAAAATTGAATTACTTTATATAAAAAAACATTTTCCTGCTTTAATATATTGACCTTCAATTTTGGCGTGTCCTAAACTAATTAACATTTTCTGAGATAATTTGTTTGGGCTTTCTATACAATATCTTTCATTTATTTTATCGGCAAAAGTTTTTATCCAGAACTTTAGAAGTTTTGTTCCATAACCTTTTCTTCGTTCTTCATTCGTGATAAATATTTGTCTTAATATGGCGTACTTTTTATTCTTCAATGATTTATCTGTCCAAACAATAAAACCGAGATATATATTTTTTTGAATATCAAACAGTAAACCTGCTTTTTGTGTTTTGGGTTGTATGTATAAAAAACTTTCTTCGTCTTTTCCCATTAATTGCAATATTTTTAAAATTAAAAAATCTTTTTTACTTGTGCATTCAGAAAAAAATAAGTTCTTTTCAATTAATATGGCTCTTTTTTTGATATCATTATTCCAATTTAAATTAATTACAGTTTGTGGTTTTAATATACGATTCCTAAATTTTATAGTA
>WSZW01000039.1 GCA_013139905.1 archaeon | reverse complement strand
AAAATGATAAAAATAAAGCCGCTGCATTACTTCGAAAATCATAAAGTTTGAAATATATACTTGTAGAAGAAGATTTCGGTGGGAGTCTTCTTCTCTTATTTTTCTTTTTTTGAATTTAATTTTGATTATTAATTAAAATTATTTATATTAATTACAAATAGAATAATGGATAGTTTGTTGTTATTTAGAAAATAGTAACGTGTGTTACTAATCGATTTCTGTTACGTCTAATTTTTCGATTTTTGCTTTGACGCCTAGAATACTTGAAACTGATGGTCTTGTGCGTCCGTCATCACCGGAAACTAGTTCTTTTATGTACATTCCAGCTTCGGTTGTTATGTCTGCTTTTATTTGTCTTTTGTTTATGTATTTTGCTGTTAATGATAGAACTGAGCGTTTTCTTATGATGTCTGCTCTTCTGTGCGCTACTCTTTTTGGGGTTTGTTGATTGATTACGCCTATTAGTTCTTCTAAATTTTTGACGTCTTCTTTTTTGATATCGTCATTAAGTTCAATTACAGCATGATAGGTTTTATTGCTTTTTTTTTCTTTTATTTGTTTTACAGTGTCTTTGTCGGTTATTTTTAGATTAATTATTTCTATTTCGCCTTTGTATTTTTTGTTAATGTCTTTTTCTAGTTTTTTTATGTCAATATTTCGTTTTTTTGGTTCAATTAATTCAAGGACGAATTCTCTGTGACCTTTGCATAATACATCTACGTCTTCTCTTCCTGCACCGTGGAATTTTGCATCTATGCCTTCGGTTACTTTTAAGGCTAATTCTTCGATTTTTTCTTGTACACTTGTGTTGTATTTTCTGCCGGTGTAATTACAGACTTTACAGCCTAGTCCTCGACATTCCTGGCAGTGCCATTTTGTTTGAGGCATGGCTTTTAATTTTTTGTATTTTCCGTATAAATATATAGAATTGATTGTTAATTCTATTGCGTTTTTTTCAAGATTTATGAGAATTACAATTTCCGGGTGTTTAAGATCTACTTCTTTTTTTAAGACAGTTTGTAATTTTTTACCGCAAACTCTGGAAATTTCAGTTTTTATTGATTCTACGTAATCAATTCCTGCTTCTTCCCATAAGCTTTCTTCGTTTTTAAGCAGATTTTCGCTAAGTGTTGCACCAACGTGGAATGTGTTAAATTCGAGGTCTTCGACTTCGAATGATGCTTTTTTAATTATTTGATTTGTTTTTTCAAATATGCCGTCGCAAACATAGCAAGTTTTTTTATCTAGTGTTTTTATTTTGTTTTGTCTAAATTTATAATCTGAGAAATTTGATTTATCTAGTTTTTTGTCTTCTTTTAATTCTTGTTCGAATGCTAAGGTGGTTCTTATGGTCTTTCCTCTTGTTTCATTATCGTAACCGCTTAAAAGCTGGGCAAATTGACGTCCCAAGCAATTATTGCATATACATCCATTTGATAGTATGATTTTAGCTTTATCTAAAACGCTTGATTTTGTTTTCATAGTATGTCAAATACGTTTGTTAGTTTTTTTAATCTATCGATTGTGGGATTGAAAAAATATTCTTCTTTTGATAAGGGGTTTCAACACAATTTGGGTGATGTGTAGTTAAATTTTAGACTTACTTGTTATATGTTTTTTCTGTAAGAAAAAATGTCGAAGCATTAACGTAGGCACAGTATGACGGAAACTACTAATCACCATAAATATTAAAGATAACACTTTCTTAACTGGTGATATTCTTCTTCAAATAACTTGATTTTATCTAAACAAGATGTAGAAAATTTACCAAAATCAATGTTTGCCATAGACAAAATATCTGAATTTATTTCTCTAATAATTTTTTTAATATTAGGATTATCATTTAATACTTGATTTTCCCAATTAATAATGTAACCGAAATTATCAGCTTTATTGTCAAATATATCTTTATGATTTTTATTTTTAGGTTGCTCTTCAATTAATTGTTTTATTTCTGATATTTTTAACCATGTATCATCTAGAAAATCAAGTTTATCTTTATTCATATTCTAAATAATCTTTTTAATCTATAAATAGTTTATGTCTCTATGTTCTGTGTGTGAGTAATATTGAATTTGTGTGTTTGTGCCTAGTTATTCTTATATTTACGTTCAAATAACTCTTTTATTTTTTTTGCTTTTGTTTTGGCAATACTGTCTATTTTTGTTAGCTGTTCTTCTTTGGCATTTATTAGTTTTTTTATTGTGTCGAATTTGTTCAGTAGTTTTTTTGCTATTGCTGTGTTTACGTCGGGGATTCCTGCAACAAAATATTCCAGTTCTTCTTTTTCATTTAGTGTTGATCTGGTTCCGCGAATGGCGAATGTTTTTCCGTCCTGTTGTTCTTTTTTTGCTAATGTAATTAATAGGTCTGTTGTTTCATCTAGGTTTTTTGTCCAAAGAATAGGGATTCTAAAATCAATGGCTAGTGAATTTAGCGCGCCTTTAATTGCGTTTGGGTGTATTTGTCGTTTTCCGTAAAGATTTTCGCCTTCTATGATTAAAAGCGGTCTAATAAATGTTTTTGATAGGTCTTTTGCTTGTGAAAATAATCTGCCGTCAATTATGGATTGCAGGAAATCATCAACGCTTTTTCGCTCAATTCCTACTTTTTCAGATAGTTGGAAGTCTCCGATTGATAGTTGTACTGTTTGTATGTTTGCATTTTTTTCGGATAGAATTTTTAGTATTTTTGTTTCTCTGACATCGGCGTAAATTAGTGGTAATATTTCGTCTTTTTTATTTGCATAAGTTTGAAGTGTTCCTTGGTTTTTTTCAATTGTATTTTTTGGTTTATTGTCTTTTATTATGGTTCCCGGAGCATTATAGCTTAAACGCATTTTTGTAAGTACGCTTTTCATGTTTTTTTCTTTTCTTTTTGCGCTCCAATAATATGCTTCGTCTATTGTTCCTTTGGACATTAGGATTAAAACTTCGCCGGATTTTGCTCTACCGGTTCTTCCTCGTCTTTGTATGGTTCTTATGTCTGAGGGAATTGGTTCGTAAAATACGATATAATCTACTTTCGGGATGTCTAGGCCTTCTTCTGCGACGGATGTTGCGCATAATACGTTATATTTGTTTGCTCTAAAATTGTCCAGAATTTTAATTTGTTTTTTTTGTGTGTTTCCTTTTCGCTGTCCTATAAATTTTACGGGTTTTAGATTTTTGGAATTTGATAATTTATTTACTATTGAATCGACTGTAGATACGTATTGTGAAAATACAATTGCTTTTTTGTCTTCGGTGATTGTTTTTTCCAGATATTCTTTTAGTTTCGTTAACTTTGGATGTTCTATGTTCTGTTCAACTATAAAATCTGTTTTTTGCATTGCAAGTGTCATGTCTGGGTCTTGTAAAATAGAAATTACGGCTTTTGTTTTTTTATCGCCTTTAATTTTGTCAAAATAATTTTTGAGTTGTATTGCTCCCTGGCTTTGGATTAGTTCTAGCGCGTGGTTGATTTTGATGCATTGCGCGATTGTTGAAATGGCGGAATAATTTAGTGGGTCGCTGTTGGTTGATAGACTTTTTGAAATTTTTCCCTGTAATAAAAGCAGATCTTTTTTGCCTGTGTTTATTGTATTTATGAATTTCATTTTTTTTAGAATTTCCATTCTTTTTTTGAATGATTTTTCAATTAATTTTTGTATTTCTACAAATTCTTTTGGAAGCATTATTTGTATCCATTTTGTTTTTATTGGTTTTACGTATTCTTTGACATCTTTATTTTCTTCGTTTCTTATTTCTACATTTTCGATAAATAGATTGCCGCAAATGATTCCTATTTTTTCTTCTGTGCCGCCGGGACTTGCTGTTAGTGCTAATATTAGTGGATTTTTATTATTTTCAATGTATTTTTTTGCGATGTATGTGTATGCATAATCGCCTGAGGCTCTATGGGCTTCGTCGAAAATGACTAATGCGAAATTTTCTAGTGTTTCTTTTCCTGTTATTATGTCATTTTGAACAACTTGAGGTGTTGCGAAAAAAACACGATTGTTTTTCCATTGTTCTTCTCTTTTTTTTGGATTTTTCTGACCTGTTAGTATGCACATTTCATCTTTTGGGATTGTTGTTGTCTCTATGAAAAATTTTTTGTGTTGTTCTACTAAAGGTTTTGTTGGTGCTAAAAATAATATTTTTTTGTCTTTATTTTTTTGTAATGTTAGTGCTGCAACGCCT
>WSZW01000130.1 GCA_013139905.1 archaeon | reverse complement strand
TTTTGAATAACATTGCCCTATGGTGCCTGTGAGTGCCGGAATGGTGGCATTTATTGTTGTTTTAGCACCTTGCTGAACTATTAAATTCCCTCCATTAAGCGGGATTTCGTTTATTGCAGTTATTGTTGCCGGTACATCCATACGATTTTCAATAGCTAAAACAATTAATCCGGTCGTACTGTCAATATAATATTGATTACCTATGGGTGTGACTGTGTATGTTGTATCAAACCCATTTATACCCGTAGTACAACTTCTATTAGAAAATACTTGTGTATATAGAAGTGCGCCAACAATTGTTATTGCAAGTAGTGCCCATCCATATGTCATTAGATATTCGGTTGCGGATTGTCCTTTTTTCATAAAAACACATCAAAATAATTAATAAAAAATTAAAAATAATTCGTAAAAATAAAAAAAATCATGAAATTTCTATATGATTTGTAGATTTCAAGCTTTTTAATTGCTATTAGTTCATACTTCACACACAATTAAAAATAAAAAAAGAAAGCGGAAAAAAATCCCGCCATTCTTTAAATTTTAACTTAAAATTCAGATTTATGCGTATCTTCCGCTAATTGTTCCGGTTGATTTAAGTCCATCAACAAGATCTGTATCGTATGTTATTGTTACTGTTTTTGTATAACAATCCCCAACGGTTGCAGCTGTTGCCACTCCTGCTACAGAAGATAAACTACCATCTTGCCCGGCATTAAGTTCCAATACTTCTACTACTGTACTGTCAATTGTAACGCTTTGAACAGTTACATTAGTGTCTAATCTGTTTACAACACCTATTGAAAGTGTTCCGTCTGCAGCAAGACTGTATTGGTTTCCGACAGGTACGACATTTGAGGTCATATCCCAACCGTTTGCTCCATTCGTACAACTTTTGTTTGAGAATACTTGCGTATATAGAAGTGCACCAACAATTGTTATTGCCAATATTGCCCAACCATAAGTCATCAAATATTCTGTTGCAGATTGTCCTTTTCTTTTAAAATTCATTTTATCTCCCTCCTTTAAGAAGAATAACTATGTGTTAATTTGTGCATAAGTAGTATTTAAAGTTTCTTTAAAATTAATCATTTTTTTATTAATAAAATGACATTGTTGGGTGTTTTTTAAATTGTTTGTTGTTTTTTATTACGTATAAAGTATAAACCGCAATAAAAAAGCTTAAAATCCACCAAAAGAACCAACATTTTTTGATTTTTTATCAACCCAATCATCAGGAACAACAGAAGTTACAAGAATAATCCCGCCTATAACTAACAATATCACAAATATTATCACAAATAATATTCCTGAAGAACCATCATCATCATTTGGTATTTCTTCACATTGTGCTTCATACTCACAATCAGAACAACTGCACAATTCACCATCATCACAAAAACCATCACCACAAAACGAATCTGTTTCTTCGTATGTATCTAGTTCATCATCAGGATTTTGTGCGGTTTGTAATGAAATTATTGTTGTTTCTATTTCGTCTGCATCTATTTCAAGATCATCTAATAATTCTTTTGCAGCAGAATAATTTCTAGAATCATAATAATCATTAAGGTCATTTATTTTTGATTGAAGTAATTCAATCTCATCTTCGATTGTACTTCCAATAAAAACGCCATCTTTTTGAAGCTGAATTATGTCTTCGTGAAGCGATTGACGCAAATCATCAAGATATATTATGTCAGTTAAAAAATCATCAAAAACAGTTATATTTAAATTCATTATTTTTATTGCATTATTGTTTGTAATTTCAATTGATGTATTGTAGAATCCTGCATCCATTTCATATAAATCTATTTCAATATTTTCTGTTTCATTTGCATGTATTTTACCCGAATAAATGATATTAAGAACGTATTCTTCTAAAATTTCATTATTTATATTCAATTCAAGATTATCCAAAACATATAGACCTGTGTTTTTTACGGGTATTTTTACAGTATTTGATTCATCTGCAATAATTTCAATTACCATATCATCAATAAGTTCTATATCTTCAAAAAGCGAAACATTCAAAAAAATAGGTATTTCATAACTTATATCAGAGATATTTATTTTTATTAGGCTCATTATATTCCCTAAAGGCATGTCATCTTCAGGCGTTATTTCTATGTAAAAATACGTATTTTGACCATTTGTAAGCGTTTCATCAAGTGTGATAAGATTTACCGACACATAATCCGTATTATTTATGATTGACACATTTATTTCCGTTATGATACTTCCAAGATTCGTAATATTTATGCGTTTATGTATTGGATCTAGAGTAGTTATATTTAGATCAATTAATTCCGGCATAAAATCTACGATGGTATAATCTAAAGCATCACCCACATTAAACTCTTCAGTTGTTGTGTAAATGATGTCATATTCATCTTTAACAACGATATCTATGAAATATTTACCCGTTATAGCATCGAAAGGAAGTATATAAGAGACTTCATGATAATTATTGTTAACAATAGTTTCGCTATTTTTATACGATTTTATTAGTTCATCATCAGAATCAAAAAATGAAAAATTAATTTCACTTTGAACTGCATTATAATCAAAATCCAATAATGCGGCACTTATTGATACGGTTTCGCCAGGAGAATAAATGCTTTTTATTTTTGCAACATCTATTGTATATTCACGAACAAAAAATGTTTTACTGATTTGTGTTGTGTATCCATTCGTGTGCGTTAAATATATCGAAACATTGTATGTTCCTTGTTGATTTGTTGGCGTTATAAATATAGAATTATAATTATTTCCGTTATTAAGACTAATATTTTCATTTGTTCCATTGGGGTATTTAATAGTTGTATCTATTTCTGAAATGTCACCATAATATATTGTAGGTGTAAGATTGATAAAAATCGATTCACCCATATTTATTGCCGTTTCGTTTAAATCTAATTTAGTTGAAAATGGAATTGCAGAATAATATACGAACATCCCACCAAAATCGTTAGTCGTTGTATCTTTTGCGCTAAAATCAATAATACCGACAGGTACTGTTAAGGGAATAGTATAATTTTCAATCCACATCCCCTCTTTTTCTGTCATTTTTTTATGTGCATATGTTATTGTGTTGGCTGTGACAACATCACCGGTTTTTATATCTCGTAGGGTATAATATATATCGGCATCAGCCGTACTTATAGATTGATCCGCAACATCTTCAAGATACAATGCAATGGTTATATTTTCTCCGGGAAATACTGAAAAATCATAGTCATTATAATTTGAATTAAATGAGGATTGATGAATTGAAATATTGCCGAAAGATACATTGAAAATTTCACTGTCTATATCTGTATTTCCATTCGTTTTCTCAGTACATGAAGCATTTAGGGTAATCATTCCATTTGCAACACCTATTAGCTTAAAACAATACACATTATTTGTTGAAATATCAGAATCATATGCATTAAAAAAATCACCAATTTTTAAAAAATCACCAAGTACATCATTCCCACCATAAGAATAATTATATTTTAGCTCTATTGTTTCTAGTTCACAGTCACTAAAATCAGTTTGTGAACAAATAATAAATTCTGTATTATTTGTTAAATTGGCAGCGAATGGTATTTTTATCATGTTTGTTTCATCAATTAAATTATCATTTTGTTGTGTTATCGCATATCCGAAACTATAAGATAAACAAATTAATACAAAAATAACAAAAACTAACAAACTCTTTTTCATACGATAATTTTATCGTTGCCTGTTTATATGTTTTCCTTCAATTAGGTATAGCATCTCAAAAGATAGTTTTTTTTCGGCAATAATTTTTGTTTTAAAACCATTATTTTCCAAAAATAAAATTGTTTTTTTGTAGTTGCTAAGTGATGAATCTAGAACGCAAATTTTTCCGTTGAGTGTTATATAATTTATGGCTTCGCTTAAGAATCGATCCGTAACTTTCCGGCCATTCGCACCGCCATCCCATGCTTTTGCGATGGGCTCATCGATTATCTCTTCAGTTGGAACATACGGTAAATTGAAAATAATTAAATCAAATTTCGATTTATCGTCTATTTTATCAAATAAATCACTTTCGAAAAAAGAAACATTTTTTATATTGTTTAGTACTGCATTTTGTATTGAAAGTTCAACTGCATGTTTATTTATGTCGACACCAGTTACGGTTTTTGCAAGTTTTGCCAAGAATAAAGATACAATCCCGGAACCGATTCCAACCTCTAAAACTGTGTTATTTTTTGAAATATTTAGTTTTTCTAAATTATCTACAATCAAAAAAGTATCATCATCCGGTTCATAAACGTCTTTCGAAAAACCGATTTTTATTCCTTTATGTTCAAACATAACAATTATTGGCAGATTAAATTAATTAAATAATAATTCAATTATAATTAAATTATATTAACTCCTCGCACAATAAATTATACTATGCATGAAATTATTATTGGTCGAAATCCGGAAGATCTTGAATCGTACGGTACAAAAGGAACCGGAATTATCGGAAAACATTTTGTGGGAACCAAAAAAGAAGCACACCTTACAAATAATATACGAATCGATCTTGCGCGTCCGCACATAATTGGTCTTTTCGGAAAAAGAGGTACGGGCAAAAGTTACACTATGGGAACTATTGCCGAAGAATTATTATCCTTGCCTGATGATATTCGAAAAAATATTGGAGCTCTTATAATAGATACGATGGGAATTTATTGGTCTATGAATACGGCAAATGAAAAAGATTTTCATCTGCTTGGCGATTGGGGTTTAAAACCAGAGGCATATAAGCCAAATATTCTAATTCCACAAGGACTTGTAAAACATTATCAAGATA
>WSZW01000074.1 GCA_013139905.1 archaeon | reverse complement strand
TTCCCTCTTAATAAATTTAAAAAATTATCTATCGATGGTAACCAAAAAATAATATTACCACCTACTATTAGATTTTTGAACTTCTATAAAAAATGGATTATAATTTACATTTATTTGACATTTTGGACCATCATAATCTTCAAATATTAATTGAAGGTTTTCACAATGTGTACATTGTGGTCTATTACCGTTCGATGTACATGGTTCTTTTTTTAAAAGTTTATATACATGTTTACTATCAATTTTAGTATATAAGTTTCCAATTGTGTATAAAGAATTATTTACATCTTTAATATTACCACCTGCTATTAGATTTTTCTACAAGAATAAAATATGGTTTTAAATCCGATCCAAGTTGACATCTTGCATCAACATGATTCTTAAACATTAATGAAAATCCTCCACATGCATTACATTGTATATCATTTGTACAATGCTCACATGGAACTATCTTTTCTAATTCAAATAATATTTCATTGCCGTATATTGATCTATACATACAGCCGACTTCATATCCATTTCTATTCATATTTATTGTAATATTACTATAATAATCATTGCTAACAAATGTGCTCCTTGGTCAACGTAAAGACACCAAAAATGGGCATCGTCTTTTGGTTGTTGTGATTTCCATGTATCTATAAGTATATGTGTAGATATTAAGAATATAACTCCTGCTGCAAAGCTCTCATATCCAAAAATATACATAGGAATACTTATAACTGAAGATACTGTCAAAGCGTGGAAAAACATCAATACAAATAATCTATGTTTATTATGAGCTATAAAACTAGGTTGCCAACACATATCTGCAAGACAATGTGCAGTTATCATAAAGTATAATAGTGTAAAATCAATCATTATTACCACCGTACATTTGTATCTTGTACTTTTTCGTATGCAAGTTCACTACCTTCATATGGACATTTCCAACTATCTGGAGTAAAATGTAATTCTTTTCCATCACAATTTCCAAATGGTCCTGGACAGTCACAACTGCATTTATGCGAAAATATAATTTTATTAAGAATATATACTTTACCTTCTTTGGAATATTTTTGCCCTTCAATATAAAATTTTTTAAATTCATCTTCAAACATTATATCACCATCTAGTATTAGATGTTTTAATTTTTATAAATCTTCGATGTCCATTATTAGAAGGACAATGAATACTACCATTTGTAAATTTCAATCTATATCCTGTACATATACCTAACTCGGATTTACATCCTTCACAATCCCTATCAATAAATTCAAAAAATTCTAATATCTTTTTAGTTCTATGATGTTGATATGATTTTCCTACAATATAATAATCATTTAATTCATCTTCAAATGTCATATTATCATCTTATATTAGATGTTTTAACCTTTACAAATCTCCGATGTCCATTTTCAGAAGGACAATACTTTTTACCATTTGTAAATTTTAACATATATCCGGGACATGTACCAAGTTCGGATTCACATCCTTTACAGTAACAATCATAAACAAAACAAGAAAATTCTAATATCCCATGGTTAGAATTTTTATATGATTTTCCCGGAATATAATAGTTATATAATTCATCTTCATATGTCATATTATCATCAGTATTAGATGTTTCAATCTTTATAAATCTCCGATGTCCATTTTCAGAAGGACAATACTTTTTACCATTTGTAAATTTTAACATATATCCTGGACATATACCAAGTTCGGATTCACATCCTGTACAGTAACAATCATAAACAAAACAAGAAAATTCTAATATCTCACCGTGAGAATCTTTATATGATTTTCCCGGAATATAATAGTTATATAATTCATCTTCATATGTCATATTATTACCTATAAATATAATATAAATGGTTTATCTTTAATAACAACAGCATTGCCACCGTGACCTTCTAATTGCTCTACATTATTAGGAAATTTAAGTCGTATTATAATTTGACGTCCAGTTTGTATTGAAAATTTTTCAGCAGATTGTATATTTTTCCATGCACGAATTGGAGCTTTTATAAAACCAACTCTACGATATTTATCCAACTTTTTTATCGTCGTTACATGATATACAATTATTTTACCATCTCACATTTGTTTTTTGTATACTTCCTGCAACGGGTTTGAATCTAGTATTTCCACTAAGATCAAATATACATCCAGCAGTATCATCTGTAAAAATTAACTGTGTACCATCACATGTACCAAATTCTCCGCGACATCTATTTTCACATCTACGTGTTTGTATCTCTTTTAATTTATAAATTCTCCCTGTCGAATGAGATTTATAATTTAAACTTACCATATACCGTTTTAATACTTCTTCGCGAAATGTTGTCATAATTTTACCACCTCATATTTGATTTAAATCCAATTGGGGCAACTAATTCAAATCTAATACGATTTCCATGTGAATATATACATCCAGTAATACCATCATCAAATATTAATTGAGTTCCATCACAAATTCCAAATTTACCATGACAATTTGGAGCATCTTCGCATGGACGTGATCGTAATCTTATTAACTTCCTAGTTTTCCCTGATATTAATGATTTATATTGTCTTCCAACAATATAATATTTTAATACTCGATCATTAAATGTTGCCATATTTTATTCACTATATAAATAATCTAATTGCTCTAACATATAAACCAAATTACGAGCAGCTTTAAAATCGTAACTTTCATTTAATGTATAATATGCAGATGTAGTTTGTCCAAATTTATTATAAAATTTATTTAATATATTTTTTCTAGCAATTAAATATGCATTATTATCAACCCAACTATACTCTTTACGTATATTATTTTCATACTCGTTAAAAATATTTTTATCAGCTGTAAATATTAATAAATCTATATCACAAATAAATTTACCATCATATGTATTTGGTATTCTATTATGAGCAGTATCTATTATTAATTCATATATAGCGCTTATAAACGAATCCTCTAATAAACATTTTTCACACACACTTTTTGCATATATTGCACTTCGTATTTCATTAACTCGTGATTGTTTATCATATATACTATCATGATACCACCATGCAAATTCTACTTTATCTAAATTATACTTTTCATCATCAATTGCCCGATTCCATATTTCATTCAATCCATTTGTTATATGTGAAATTGTATGATAATATCTATGTGATTCTGAATATTTATTCATTAAATTTTTATATGCATTATTTGCTTCGCCGTCACATTTTATACGTTTCCATAAACCTTTAAATCTTAATTCGCCATATATATCTAATGTTTGTATTAATTCATTAACATGTTTAAATAGTACTTCAAAAGACATAATATGTGGATTTTTAAAATATGTAAATTTACATTTACGTTCTTTTAAATATGAAATTTTATCAGCCGTTATAAATTGACAATTTTCACGATCAGTAATTTGTATATCTGTTAAATTTCTATGTTTAAGTCTACTTATTCTAATAGATGAATCTGTATCTAATAACCACACATTACCATTAAATTTCGATTCCCAATTAAATTCTACAATGAGAGCCCCATCAACTAATATAAGACCTTCTCCGAATCTTGCACGTTCGCGAGCTATTCTAATTAACATTGCCTCTTTCATTATATCATTTAACGTTTCCATAAATGATGGTTCTGAAAATACAATTTCTCCTAATATAGATCTATTTATAAATCCATCTGAATTAATAACTTCGTTTCCAAATACTGTAGCAATTTCTGATCTAGTATTAACGTATAAATCTTCCGTCAATTCTTCAAGTATTTGATGTCCTAAAATATCCAAATCTAAATGATGTGTTGCAATTCCACGCGAAGCTGTAATATGTTGTATTCGATTAAGCATATATGTTTTTCCAGAACATATTTCACCAGTTATACATAAAACATATTGGCCTAAAATTTTAGCTTCTAATGCGGCTTTTACTTGTGTAGATACAAATTTTGATACATCTCCATATTCTTTAACAATAGCTTTAACGGCACTAGAACTAATTGTAGTCATTTCTTCATGAGCTGGAATAAAATGTACTTCAATTTTTGCAGTTTGCATTCGAAGTGTATAAAATAAATTTAATTCGTTTCCAATATCAATAGCATCTCGAACTCCTCTATATATAACATTGATATTATTTTCAATTGCATAATCTGTAAGCATACCTTTAAATGATATTACCTGTACATTTAAATCTGATAAGTATTCTTTAGCCATAGCTTTACGCTCAGCTAATGTAAATAAATATTTTTTATCAGGATTTACTCCGATACCAATAATTAATTCATCGTTTGGATGTGCATGTAATATACGTTCTATTACATTACGATGACCTTTTGTAATTGGATCGGCTGAAAATGCATACAGATATTTTGACATATTTCACCATTTTATAAAATAATGTGAGTAAATTACTCACATATATTTATAGTTCATTTAACATTTTCTGTAATTCTTCTACCGATGTATCTTCCAAAGTTTGATCTTGCTTTTTACCGATAATTTCCATAATCTTTTGCTTTTTAGCATGTGTTTCTTTTGCTTGTAATGCCATATTTTCTACTACGACTTTCGTATTAAATATAGACTCTACAATTTCAATTTTGACTGAAAGTTCTTCATCTTCTTTAGTTGGCACTTCCAACAGTGTTACTTCTTCAGATTTTACCATTGACTTTAATGTTCGATATACACTATTTAGCTGATTTTTATTTAAATCAAATAAATCCTCAACTGTTATTGACCCATTATATGGGAATCTAAACTTTTCTTTACTTGCTATTTCAAATATACTTTGTGTTGTCATTTTAATTCCTCTTTAAAATTTTAATTTAAATACTCTATCTATATTTCCTTTTACTCTTACAATAATATCATTATGCTTTGTTGAACTAAAACCCAATCCAGATAATTGATTGTTACAATCAACAACTCTCATCTTAGAACCTAGTGCTTCAAATACTTTTCTATGCTCATATAAATCTTGTTTCAAATATTCATTAAAAAATCCATTTGGTTTATCAGGATTAATACAATCTTTTAACATAAACATGTAATGCTTATTACCAATCTGTCCATTCCAATAGTTAGGTGATAAACATATTGATGAAACATGTATAAATTTATTTATACTTATATCCCAAACTTCACGAACTTGTAATTCAGAATCAAGTACTTTTTTAATTGAAAACTCACCATTAGAAACGGTTACTTCTGCAACATGTACATCTTCATGACTACGCAATGGTTTTGCATAATCAAATGAATGTATAATCCCATCAAACTCAATTTCTGCTCTAAATCCGCTAATACCACCTCGATTACTAAAGTTGTGTACAAACATTTTATATACACCATCTTGCATATATTTTCTATCTTTATATACAATATTCTCAACAGCTGGCAAATCTAATTTTGGATCAATTATATCAACATCTAACATACCAGAGTTCGTCGATACTATTCTTTTATTCCTAAAGAATATTTCATATTTATTGGGTTCTATACAATGTGCATCTAAATCATTTTTATCACTCTCAATATCATTCCATTGTATTGAGAATCTTAAATCTCCCGTTATACTGCCGCCAGCAGCTTTAACATTTTCTCTCATTGAACTATCAGTCATATTACCATTATAAGCCCAACTAAAATTATTACCCCACTTGAACATTGTTCTACTATTTATATCGCTTGGAGCAATAAGTGACACAAGATTAGATGTATGACGATTTTCTACCATAACTTCTATTTCATTTACATTAGGTAATATATTACTAATAAAACTTTCAATATCGAGTTCTTCTATTTTACTATATTTCATTGGATTATCTGGTAATGTATTTGCTAACTCGTCAAATACTCCCATTTGTGTAGTAACACTTCTATCAGCATATAATAAGTTGCGTATTGTAATATCATCCACAGTTGCGAATCTTCTTGGCAATGAATCAATATAACCCATATCTGTTACGGCTTTTTGAGCTCTTTCAAGCATTTCCTTTGTAAATATTGGTTTTGGACGCTTATAATTTTCCGGCGCAATAATAGCTTCATATTTTCTAACTGCTAATTCCAAATCCATTCCAGAAGATATATTCTGCAACAGTGTACCAATTGAATGGTTCTTAATTTTACTTATAACAGTACCAACTTCAAAAGATGTGGCCCATAACCAATTATTAAGTTCATTACCTGGTAATTGGGAATATGTCTGTTTCATACTTAAAAATTGTGTAAGTACACTATTCCACTCATTGCCTCTATACAACGAATTTGATGCTATTAATTCTAATACTATAGATATAGCTTCTTCTGAAATAATATCAAGAGAAGTTTGTAAAGTTGCTCTATTGTCGCGATGTTTACTTTTATAGATACCTTCCGAATCAGTAGAAACTAATTTACTTGGCAAAGTTACATTTAGATGGCGCCATTCAATTATACCATTTTCAGTAGATTCACGATTAATTGGAATTCCTACTTTCTTAGTATTTGAATAATATATATTAGTAACTACTTTAGATTTTATATAAGCATCCATATCGTCTAATACTTTTTGATATACACTATCACCAGAATTGAATCCCCAGATAGTTTCAATTGTATTATTTTTAATTACAACCGCTTTACCAATATTTCTAATAAAATTCTTACATGCAGAACAGTCATGCTCACGTCTTTCTCTAAATATTTCATTTGAACCAGATGGATAACTATCTAAATATGTGTTACATATTTCATCTTTATCCACTTCAACTTCAAACAAACAATCACTGTCTTTTACCATTTCATTAAAATTTTCTTGCAATTTATTTGAAAATGTTTCAAAATCCATTTATATCACTCCTTATATTAAAAGTTCTCCATTTAATTTAAGTTTACAATAATTGTATTGACCTTTACAAAATAAATTTAATACTTCTACTGGTAATATTTTAAACATGTTAAATACCTCTGTCTTGCCACAACCAAGTAAACATTCTGGTGTATACAAAGCTTGTACTAAATGACTTCCAACCCCTACTAATGTAAAAGTTTTAATATCATTCCAACGTTCAATTGTAAACGTTTGTCCACAAATGAATGCTATATGACTATCATATTTAATTTCCGTTTCCATTTATATTACTCCTAATTTATTCATGCACGCAAAGGGATTCGAACCCTTGAAACTCCTACGAGATAAGGTCTTAAGCCTTACGCCTTTGACCGCTTGGCTATGCGCGCTT
>WSZW01000176.1 GCA_013139905.1 archaeon | reverse complement strand
GATCTCAAAGTGTATCTAGAGTTTCACCAAGAATCGTCAAAAAATCACCAAATCAAAATATATTTATTGTAGTTATTTATGAATTATGTTTTTCGCGGTTTATATGTTTATGTATATTACGAAATTACATCAGAGACACAATAAATGGTGCCACATTGACAAATAACCACCAATTAAATGCAATTGTTGTTATTGCAAATGTTGCCGTGTTAAAAATATCTGCACGTAAATGTAAAAAAAGTAAAGACATTATACTTGCATATATTATGGTCGCTAGTAATCCCAGAATAAATAAGTCCAGAAACATAATGTGAGGTATTATAAGTGCAACTATAACATAACCAACCAAAGGCATAATTGCTGTATCCATTTGTTGGCGTATTCGATACATAGAACCCACAAACGAGCTTACACATCCAACAAGTGCCCCAACAACCCAACCATAATGCATAGTTGATAAAACAGTTACAAAAAGAACAAGATCAAATCCAACGACGAAAGGAAAAAATTCCTGTATGAGTTTGGATGCAGTTGCAATAATTACAAATATTGTAATAAACAGAAATGTTTTTACATATGATCCGAAAAATAAAGATATAATTGCAATAAAAAAAATAGCAATTTTTAAATTTTTGCTTTCAAATCCGTATTTTTTTGATATCCAATTAAGCGGACGATTAAGAGTTTGTATATGTTTTTTTGTCGATTTTTTTTTAGTTTGTTCTGGATGTGGTTTTTTTCGTTTTGTCGGTTTTTTCTTTTTGTAAATAAAACGATTTAAAAACACAGAAATTATTTTGCTTATCATAAAAACGCCATTAAAATTAAATCTAAAATAAGATTTATTTTACAATCTTAAATATCTGTGTTGTCTACATAATTAATAAAAAGTATGCTCCAAACGTATGAAATAACCACCAGTTAAAAATAATATGAGTTATAGTAAATGTTATTGCATTCACAATACACTTTTTAATCATACCAAAATATACAAAAACAATTATCATATCGTAAAAAATAGTCAAAATAAGACCGGTATACAAAATATTGGTTAATTGCAGATATGGTGCCAAAAAACCAACAACACCCATAGTAATATAAAATACAAGTTTACTTCCGACATTTCTTGAATTTTTAATTATTGCACCAAGAATACCTGAACCAATACCTATAATAGCACCGGCAAAACTTCCATACGCCACTCCTACAAGAACGGTTAAAAATAAGCAGAAATCAAAACCGGCAACAAACGGAAAAATATTTTGTGATACACGCGATACGGCAGCCAAAATGATAAATAATGGTATGATGATTATTGCTTTAGAATATGCAACTGCCAGTGTAATAATTAGAAATGTAATTATATATGGTTTATTTTTCTCATTTAATAAAAAATTAGTTGCATTTTTTTTTAATTGTGTGTTTTTAATTGTTTTTTTCTCCATACAATGGCTAGTTTTTTTATTTTTTGTTGAAAAAAATTTCAAAAGTTTTACGAACATATTATTAATTTAAAGTTATACATTTTAATCTTTTACTTCGTGTTCAGGCAATAATTCTCTATCCATCCAGCTAAAAAAATGCAATCCTCCATCTACGATAGGCATAACGATAAATTCAGGTATTTCATAAGAATGCACCACAAGAACTTCATGTTTTAATTTTTCCAAAAGATATTTTTTGGTTTTAAATATCATGATTGATTCTTTTTCTTCTTTTATGCTTCCGCGCCAATGATACGCGCTAGTAACTCCCGAAATAATATTTACGCAAGCAGTAAGTTTTTTTGAAAGCACTATGTTTTTTATTGTGTTTGCTTCTTTTTCCGAATTAACGGTCGTCATACAAATAAAATAATCTGTTTCCATAAAATTATATTGGTGTTAAGGCATATAAAACCCTAACACCAACAAAGGGGAAATGTAATTATTAAATTATGCGCGTATGTGTTGTTGTATGAATTCTTTAGCATATTTTTCTTGTGTGTATGCTCCAAACGCGTACGGAAATAAATTTTTGAGTTCTTCCATTCTCGTTTTTGCGCGTTTTTTTGCCTGAAACCATTTTTTTTCATCTTCTATGCTAGTATGTTTAAAGTCCTGAAGAAAAATTCCTTTTGTTGAAAGTCCTTCAGCACGTAAATTACTTTTTATTAATGCCATTTCACATGCTATATCCATTTATATCTCCTCCGTATACAGATTCATAAGATGACACCGACACTATAGTTTGAAAGCCGTATTTGACTAGTCCGGTTAGGATTTGTCTTGTACGGGTATTGCTTTTTTAATTCTGCCATCCTATGTTTCATTTTCTCTCTTATCGCATATCTGTAATTATTATTCATGATGTATCACCAGTTATTTACTTGTAAACATGAATGGAACATGTTCGCTTTATAAGCTTACTAGATGGTTGCGTGCCGATAGAATAGTTATTGTGCCGTTAAACTATCTGTTCCAGTAAAACTATTAAAAAATTCAATAAGAATATAAAGTTTGCTTATAAAATCTCATAGATGTTGGGGCCTTGGGGTAGCTTGGTTATCCTTAGAGCTTTGGGAGCTTTGGACCCCGGTTCAAATCCGGGAGGCCCCACCAGAACTATTTTCTAATAATTTTTTTGTGTTGTTTAGTTATATTTGAAAGCGCGTGCGCTTTAAGTCTTTTGGGTGATTTTTGGTTTGTGAATACAAACGAAAAAGCTTGAAAATCTTTGATTTTTATGAACCCAAACCTTTTCGACTACGAAAAGGGTAGGATTCGGGAGGCTCCACCACAAACTTTTTTTTCGGACTTTTTATATTTTATCAATTGGTTTATTTATGCGTCCTAAAAAGTTTGATCAAAACAAACGACTTGATATCTAACCCATCTTAAGTGGCTGAGTCTGAAATAGCAATATAGTTATAACGATTCAATTAATTATCTAAACCAATTACGGCAATAAGACTATTATTCATATTATCAATTCCGTCAATAGGCATTCTTGTTGTATTTATTATTGCTTGATAATTAGTTATGTCATTTTCTTTTAGAATTCTGTATATCGTTGCAAGTGTCTCAGTATTGCCGGTAATTGTGGTTTCTTCAGGAATATTTTTTGTATAAGTCATAAGCGTATTTCCGCCAAGACCTGAAAGCCAATGAGCTCCTTGATTTGAAAGAACATCTTTGTTTTCATCAAATGGATTTGTGTGCATTCCGATAATTCCATAATCAACAATCCAATTTTCTCCGCTAGCTACTGGAACAAGTTGTTTTGTCATATATTTTTCTACTTGAACATCTGATAGTTGTACGAATCCGGGTTCCGTTTTATTGGATGGTATTATAACACAAGCACCATCGTTTAGTTCTAAATCAACAATCCAATTCGGTCTTGTTGGTTCAAGTCGATAAGCTTCCGCTCCGATTGAGTATGGGTCAACAGATGATGTTAAGTTTGTATTGGTGTTTATTTCTTTTTGTGGTTCTAGTGCAAACGTTGCCGGGTAGGTTCTATTGCATATCATATCGCCCACTGTAATTGTATCTAAATCTTCTGGTCGTACTTGAGTGTACAATAATCGACTTAAAGGATTCGCAATAGTTCCGCTGGAAAGAAATATGTTTTTTCCACTTGCGATATTTGCAACATATTCTCCGGGCGTACCATAAATAATTTTATAGTTGGGTATATTTATCTCATCAAGATTTGGGTGTCGGTTTAAATTACATTTGCCTTCAACAGCACAACTATCTATTGGACTTATTGCTTGATTTCTGTATTGTTCAGGGGTGTCGGTATCCATAGCTCCACCAGTTACCGCGATAGTATTTGGTTGTTGAAAAAATTCATTGAATGTTTTAGCCATTTTTAATGCATCTTGTTTTAATAATTCTCTACTATTTTCATTTAATTTCATAATGTATCACCATCAATTTTAATCATTTACTAGTAACACTTATATTGAACCTCTATATATACCCTCCTAAAAAATTATTGATAAATTGTCAAAAAAGAATGAATCCATTATATACCATTTAATAAGAATTTATTAAAGTTATAATAAAATTCATAATAATATTATGAAAAGATTTATAATATTTACTGTTCCTTAATTTAATATGAATTATATATTTGATGACCAGAAAAAGACCGTTGTTCCGACAACCATAGTTACTAACGAAGAAACGCTTAAAAGTCTCACACACCCGTTAAGAGCAAGAATTTTAACGGAACTCGTACACGAATCGATGTATCCGCTTCAGCTTTCAAGAAAAATTGGAATCCATGAACAAAACATTTATTATCATATTCGTGCTTTAGAACGCGCAGGGCTTATAAAAAAAGACAAAACAGAAGCTAAAGCCGGAACAATTGCGCAATATTACACCGCAACAAAAACCGCGTATTCATTCATACCAAATTTCGTAAAATCAACATCAACAGATATAAAATTTCAGGAATATCAGCAAGTGCCCGAGATTTTAAAATCATTCATAAAAGATGGCAATATAAACTGTAAAATAATAGTGGGTGCACCATACCCTCACGGAGAATTGAATCGCGTAGAAAAATGCGGACATCTGGCGGGGGATATTGCAGCAACGCTTGGAAAATATGGCTCAACATTAGAAAAACTAACTTATTTAGATACAGAAATTGACGATTTAAGAACCAATTTAATAATTGTTTCTGGTTTATATGTAAATACGGCTCAAAAAACAGTAAATGAAAACCTCCCAATTAGATTTAACGAAAGCGGAACAAAAATACTCTCTGATTTTTCAAAAGAAGAATACTCCGAACCAGAAATTGGTTTTATTGTGAGGGTAAAAAACCCAATTGATAAGAGATTTAATATAATCGTTCTTGCTGGAATAGAAATGCAGGGCACGATGGCGGCAGTCTATGCATTTACTAGATATTTCTCAAGAATAGAATCCGGAAACATGTTTGATAAAAGTGCCGTGGCAAAAGTCATACAGGCGATAGAAAATAAAGGACAAGTAGTTGATGTTAGATTTCTCGAGTAATCTCAACAATATCGCCAAGTTTGTAATTTAATTTTTTCACGAATCCGGATTCGACTTCAAAAACGTGTTTACATCGTTTGTTCGGATAATATACTTTCCAGGTTTTAGGATTTAGAGTCATTGGTTTGGCGTTTTCAACAATATTTGTAATACGATTATTTTTGTCAATAAATATTAAATCTAGTGGGAATTTCATGCAGAACATCCAAATTCCATGCCGTGCCGGAAAATGAAAAGACAAAAGCATTCTACCATTTTTTCGAAACATGAGTCCTTTTGTTAATTTTGCGGCAGTGTTTGCGATTTCAACATCGCAAATTTTATTTTCAATAGATAAGTTATTTATGCTAGCAAATACCATACTACTATTTATGTTGTATAGATTAAAAAATGTTTTTGAAGACAGACCCAAAGATGCAAAAAAAGGCGATTTTGGTCGTGTTTTAATTATTGGCGGAAGCAAGATGTTTACGGGAGCTCCCGCATTATCGGCATTAGCCGCACTCTACACTGGCTGCGATCTTACAGTAATTGCAGCTCCAAAAAGAGCCGCAGATATCTGTGCCGCCATATCTCCAAATCTAATAACCCAACCACTTGATGGTGATTTTCTTAAAAATCAACACATAAAAGAAATAAAACCATTAATAGATAAAGCAGATGCAATCGTAATTGGTCCTGGTTTGGGTCAAGAAGAAGAAACAAAAAAAACAATAATAAAACTACTTGAATATCTTAAAAAACCGACAGTAATTGACGCAGATGCGATAACTGCAATCATACAAAAAAAAGAAACATTTAAAAACCGACCATTCATATTAACACCCCACAGAGGCGAATTTAAAAAATTAACCGGTAAAGAAGTAACTGAAGAAAATGTACAATTATTTGCAAAAAAATTAGGTTGCGTTATTCTTGCTAAAGGTCCAAAAGATATAATTTCTAATGGCAAAAAAATAGAAAAAAACAACACAGGAAATTCTTATATGACCGTCGGCGGTACGGGAGATGTTTTATCAGGAATCACCGCAGCTCTTTTAGCGCGCGGAGTAACTCCATTTGATGCGGCAATGTTTGCAGCATACATAATGGGTCGTGCAGGTGATATTGCAGCCTTAACTTTTGGAGAAAGTCTCACCGCAACAGATATATTAGATATAATAACGCAAGTATTATTAGAGGTAAATGATTTATGAGAAAATTTATTTTTATTCTTTTGATTTTGACCATCCTGCCATCTGTATTTGCAGACACTTGTAATCCTGAGCCTAAGATAAATTCGCTTGTGATGTCAGCAACCTCAATAGCACTCACATCAGATCCGTGGTCAAACAAAGTAGTAGTTGATTTAAATTGGTCGCTAGAAGGAACAACTGATTGTAAAAATGCCATTATTACCATGAAATCTGATTTAGAAAATATATATTTTACTGAAAAAAAATATGATTCTATTCCTTTGGGTGAAAACATTTCAACAAATATGGATGTAATTTTTTTATCATCTGCAGTTCCCGGTAATGATTATTTGCAAGTGTTTGTTAATTGTGATAATACTAATTGTAATACTAGTAGTGGATTTAGTGATTCTTACATGCTATTATTTAAAATAACACCCCTTGAATGTATTACAAATGAAAATTGTTCTAAAACCCAATATTGTAAAGTTTCAACAAAACAATGTCTTGAACTTGATTGTGAAATTTGCGATAAAATAGAGAATCATACTTGTATTTCAACTTGTGATGATGCAGATATATGTACCGTTGATTTTTGTGGTGCTAAGGGCATATGTAAGCACAACATAACAGAAAGTTGTTGTCAATCAGATACCGATTGCAATGATAATCTTTTTTGTACAAATGAAACATGTATAAACAATAAATGTTTGTACAAAAATATTACGTGCGAATCTTCAAATCCCTGTGAGATGGGTTTATGTATTGAGCCTACAGGGTGTAAAATATATAACATAACTAATTGTACCAACGATTTAATTAAAAAAACACCATCAAACGAACAAAAAACAACAATTTCAGAAAAAATAGAAACACTTAAAGGTCCGTCAATTCCAGACGATAAAAATGTCGTTGTAATTGGTATAATAATATTACTTTTAATCGTAAAATTCACGTTTTTACGATAGCAAGAAATATTTTTTTAAATTTAGAGATTTGTTATTTATAAAACTAATTAAATTTTATTTTTGGCGTTTATATGAATTCATTTAATTTATCTGATTATGAGACTTTGAGAATAGATAAGATTGACTAAAACAAATAATAAATGATTAGA
The DNA here is from genome assembly GCA_013139905.1 of archaeon. Lineage (GTDB taxonomy): Archaea > EX4484-52 > EX4484-52 > EX4484-52 > B79-G9 > GLR112. Next base: position 5,602 of record WSZW01000176.1, on the reverse strand, counting down.
AAAAATAACGGCGGAATCTTCCGCCATAAATTAAAAAATTAAAGTTTTTTAAGGTATTCTATACCAACCTTTTGTACATTTGGTTTCCATACTTTTGCAGGCATCCAATCTGGTGCATTTGCAGGTGATGAAACTTCGTTTCTAGAACCTTTGTACATATGTATTTTTTTGGTTCCTCTTTCTCTTAATCTTATGTCGGTAATTCCTCTATTTGCTGCTTTAAGTGCCGCTTGTCGTGGTTGTCTTCCGGAAAATACGCCGGATTCATTTCCGTTTTTTTCTCGCATTACAAAATATCTTTTTTCTGCCATACTTATACCCTCCATAAAAAAGCCCCTCTTGTATGTGGTGCTTTGTACTATAATTAGCTTTCTGAATATATAAAGATTTGCTATTTTTTTGCTTAAATGCATCAAATATCTTCTTTTTTTGTTATATTTATGGAATAATTAAATTTTATGATTGTATATTTGTCAAACTTTGTAATATTATGGTTAGTTTAAAAAAATAAGAATATAAAATTAAAATAGTATAAGACAATATTATTTATACTAAAAATCAAATGTAATCAGAGGCGTATTTCATGACAATAAAAGAATTATTTTGGTTTTTCTTTTTGATCATATTTATTGGGTCTGTGTTATATTTGATGTATAAACGATGGAAAGAAGATTCATTAAAGAGTCTTAAAATAAGATATTAAATAATTAAAATAGAGTTGGAAATATTTATGGATGATAATATATATGTTTTAGATGCTACGGTTTTTCTTGAGGGCGGCGCTCAAAAATTTCAAGATTTAGCAAAAGCAACAGTTTACGAAGTGTTAGAGGAAGTAAAAAATAATCAATCAGCGATTGAACTTGATCGTTTAATTAGAACGGGTTTAGCTATAATTGAACCCGAAAACGAATTTTTCGAAGAAATAAAAAAATTTCAAAAAACAACGAATGATAAGCTTTCAAACACAGACATGAAAGTATTATCATTGGCGCTTAAATTTAAGCGTCAAAAAAAGAAACCGATTATCGTAAGTGATGATTATGCAATTCAAAATATGTGTAAATTAATAGATATAAATTATATGACATTGTCAAAAAAAGGCATAACTAAAAAATATGCATGGGTAAAGAAATGCAAAAATTGTGGCAGAAAAATAAAAGGCGATGTCTGCGATGTCTGCGGTGATGAGGGAAAATATAGACCTTACATACGTAATTAATCATTATTTTTATTTTTAGACGATTTTATGTTTTTATTAGGTGTATTTTCAATTTTCAAATTAATGTAACTTTTTATTACAGTTTCAGCGACTACAAGTATTATTGGTCCAAATATAAAACCTATCATACCAAATAATGCCGGACCTCCAAAAAAGCCCAAAAGAATTGTAAGTGGATGGACTTTACCAATTTTTGCACCAATGATTGGTCTTAATATTAAATCAGGAATAATATTAAGACATACAATACTAAATATAAGCACATATAATGCGAGTAATTCATTACCGATATAATATTCATAACCAGCCAAGGGGACATAAATCCATGCCATTCCAATAAGTGGTAAAAATGATGCAATTCCAATAAGTATTGAAAGTATTAATGCATATGGTATACCTAATAACGTAAATCCTATCCATGCAATTAATGCCGCGAATATTGACATCGTAATATACGCGAAAAAAAGAACATCAAAAGAATTTTTAAGACCTTCAATTATACTGATTGCGGTTTTTTTGTCATTTGCCTGGAATGTTTTAATATATGCTAATATTTTATTTTTCAGTGATATTCCGTCTTTCAAAAAATAAAATGTTACAAATATATAGATTAAAAAGTCAAGCATGATACCGGGCAGACTTTTTAAATTTTCTAATAGTTGGTTTTTTGCATATATTTCTAATGTAGTTATTATTTCTTGTGTGTTCGTAATATATTTAGAAAGTCCTAATTTTTCAAGTTGGGGTTTTAGTGTTTCAAGAACTGTTGTAATGTCGCCTGAAAGTCCGCTAATGCCGGTAATAATTGGCGCTGCATCTTGTATGATAAGATTAGCTATGACAAAAAATGAAGATATTATTAATATAACCGAAATAAAAATTGCGATTGTTGGAGAACGTACAATTTTTTTAAGTCGAAACACAAGAGGGTATAATATATATGCGGTTATAGCTCCAAGAAGAATAACGCTAAAATATGGAGCAATAATTACGCCCGCTGCAATGATAATAAGTAATATAGATATAAACCCAAAAGATATAATCTTCATGAGTATTTATTGTTATAATTAGTTTATATGTGTATTGTTGTTATCAGAATTTTAAGTTTTAATTAACGAAGTAAATTATTTTAAATTATGGTGTGCTAGTCGAATAATTATTTTCATATTCATATACACATACCGAACGAAATAAATTTGGCGCATCACAGGTTTTTTCTCCAAAGAGAATTGTGGTTATCGGATCATATTTGTACGGTTGTGTTTGACCAACACACGGCACCCACAGAAATTTGCATGTTTCATTAGAATTGCAGATATTTTGGTCTATAGTGCATGTTTGTTTGTCAATCAACGAAACTGAAAGAAAATCCCCAAAAAGAACATATACACACAGTATTGAACCTAAAAATACAGTAAGCGCCATTATTTTTTCATTTTTATTGTTTTTTTTAGATTTGCCTTCTAGAAAAATTCCACCACCAGCAAATTGATTTGAAAATTGCATAGTATTTTTTTGTTGTGTTTTGTTATTATAGTTATCTACAATTCGCCAAAAACTGCGGGCTTCCTTGCGAATCTTATATTCGCGAGATTTTCGAAATTGTAATGCAATTTCTAATTTCGAAAATTGAAAATTTCAATTTTCTAAATCTCGAAAATCAAATATTTTCGCAGATAGTCCGCAGATGAATGTGATTGGAGACTCGAAAAACAGCTTTGCTGTTTTTGGGCCCAAAAAATCTTTGATTTTTTAGGGGCTTGAAACCGAACTAACAAACCACCGATTTTTAAGCGCAGCTTAAAAAGCTTCGAACAAAGTGAGATGACTTTAGTCTGTGGTCGAACCAATATTTCATGATCTGTTGAATCGACAGAATTAATTTATGCATACAATGATTTCAGCGGCCGTGTATCTATAATTTACTGTCGTGCCAAAACCAAATTCCACTTACAATTCCGGAAAGAATCATAGATGTGGCAATTGCAATCCAAACACCATTCACTCCAAAATTCATCGGAATTGAAAATAAATACGATAACGGCACCATAAAAATAAATAATCTAAAGATTGCCATTTTTAATTGTGGCATTCCTCTGCCCATCCCTTGGAATCCGGACATTGTAATTACCCCAACGGCAATAAAACCATAAGTAAGAGATACATATTTTATGTAATTTGTGGTGTGTTTTATTATTTCTGTATCTGTCGTAAATACGCTAGCAATTGATTCTCTAAATAAAAAGAATATGATGCCTAAAAATGCCATAACGAAGATTGCCATTTTACTTGCGCACCAGGTTGCTTTGATAGAACGTTTGACATTTTTAGCTCCTGTATTTTGACCGACAAACGTAATTGTTGCAGATGCAATACCAAAAATAGCCATAAAAGCTACCGAATCTAACCTGAAACCAAGACCGTATGCGGCAATTGCTGCAGGACCGAAAACAGATACGATTCTAATCATAAAAAACATAGATAGAGACATTGCAATATTCGAAAGGGATGCAGGAATGCCAACCACAAATATTTTTTTAATAATGTCTATATTTGGTCGTAAATGTTTTAGTTTAAGTGGAATGATTTTTTGAACAAATAAAAGGTTTAAAAATATATATGCAAAACCAATAAATCGTGAAAGAACGGTAGCCCATGCAGCACCCGGCACACCCATTGCAGGAATTGGTCCGGCACCAAAAATAAATATCCAATCAAAAAGAATATTCAAAATCGTTGCAATCATCATCATTTTCATTGGCGTTTTCATATCCCCCGCACCACGAAGAATAGAGTTTGAAGCAAATCCTAAAAACATGAAAAGAATACCGATATAGATTGGATAAACATAGGATGTAATTATTGGAATAAGTTGTTCAGTGGCTCCAATAATTCTAAAAAGTGGTTTTGTAAATATAAATCCTAAAATTGCAAAAGAAACACCCATTATAAATGATATTAATAATGATTGTTCGGCTGCAAGAGCGGCAACATCCTTTTTTTTAGCGCCAACATTTTGAGAAACTAAAGCAACTGTCCCAATACCAATTCCGCTGGCAAGCGCTACAAAAAGAAATATTACGGGAAATGTCATGCTGACTGCTGCAAGTGCATCTGCACCGAGCCGGCCAACAAAAATAGTATCTATAATATTAAAACTAGTTTGCATCAAAAGACCAATGGTAATTGGCCAGGATAGTTGAATTAGTGTTTTTCTAAGATTTCCATTTAAAATATCGGGTTTTGCCATGCAGTAAATAATGTGGAGTTGTTTTATATATTTTTGAACATATTATGAAAATAAAGGTAATAACTGTAACTAAAGGTAGTAATTATGAAACATAAAACAGATATGCATAAAAATATAACACACATTGACGTAAATAAAAAAACCACCGTAGATGACCTAATGCATCAAATGGAAACGACTGGTTTTGGCGCAAAAAAAATGGCAGATGTAACTAAAATACTAGAATCCGCAATAAAAGACAAAGAAACAAAAGTTTTTATGGGTGTTGCAGGCGCGTTGGTGCCAGCAGGAATGCGAAAAATATTACGTGATATGATTAATGACGGTTGGGTAGATGTTGTTGTAACAACGGGCGCCAATTTAACACACGATATAATCGAGGCAATGGGTCATCATCACCTGACAGGAAATGAAAATGCGGATGATAAAGAGTTGCGTGATCAAAAAATAGACCGCATATATGATGTTTTCTTAAAAAACGAAGCCTACGAAGATTTAGAAACATATCTTCATAAAATATACAAAGATTTACCAAAAAAGCGTATGGGTGTTCGTGAATTCTTATACGAGATTGGAAAAAGAATTGAAGATAAAAATTCAATATTACGAACTGCGGCAGACAAAAACATACCAATATTTTGCCCCGGAATATCGGATTCCGCAATGGGTTTTCATGCATGGAGCTATATTCTTGATAATAAACTCGACGTTGACGTTTTTGAAGATATGAAAGAACTTTTGGCAATTACATGGGATTCAAAAAATTCATCTGTGTTTATTTTGGGCGGCGGCGTTCCAAAAGATTTCATATTACAAGCAATGCAGTTCTCACCAAAAGAACATTCTTCCGCAGTACAAATCACAATGGACAGACCAGAACACGGCGGACTTTCCGGAGCAGAATTAAAAGAAGCAATATCCTGGGGTAAGTTGGGTAAAAATGCAACTCATGCAACGCTAATAGCTGACGTTACAATAGCATTGCCACTAATTACTGCATCACTTAAAAGCCGAGGGCTTTGATTTTATGCAAATCATTAGGAAAAAAGACTCGATTTTAAGAAATCGTGAGGATTTAACAAAAATCAATTCTTATTTTTTTGATGAGTACGAAATACATTATAACGAAC
>WSZW01000020.1 GCA_013139905.1 archaeon | reverse complement strand
TGGTGAATCTATTATTATTGTTGGAGTAACAGCATAAACAATAACACCAATTAAAAATAATAAAAACAAACCGATAAAACTAGATTTTTTATTCATAAAAATATCACTACTTATATTTACACTACAATCTATATATATCTATCTAAATATGGAGATATCGATGTCACTTTTTACGTTTTCTAAATAGGATAAATAATGTTATCATACTTATAAATCCTAAAGCGATATATATCTTTTGTTGTTCGACTTGTTCTTTTTCAAGACGTAACTGTTCAATTATTTGTTCAAGATTGTATTCTTTTAACTCTAACTCGGAAACATATGCTTTAGTTTCTTCAAGATTTGAACTTAACAATGCAATCATTTCTTTTTGGTCGTCATTAGATAACTGTAAATTATTAATTATCTTAGTTTCCTCGACAATCTGTAAACGTAACTCTTTAATAAATGTTGCCTGGTCTTCAAGTTCTAAATTCATGTTATTTATGATTCGTGCATCTTCTTCAATGGTTAAATCCATTTCACGAAGTATCCCTGCCTGACGTTCAAAACTCTCTTCCATTAACATCATTAACTCGGCTTGAACTTCATTCTGAACGTTAAGTGCTTTTATCATTTCAGCTTTCTCAGCCAGATTAGTAGTTAACTTATTTATCATGTATACTTGGTTTTCTATGGTGGTTTGTAATCCCTGAATGATGACTGCTTTCTCAGCAACGGTATTTTCAAGCGCGACAATCATAACCGTTTGTTCTTCAATGTTACTGGTTAACAGTTCAATATATGCCTGACGTTCAGCAAGATTAGTGGTTAATTCGTTCACAATTCGTGCCTTTTCAGCTAAATCCGTGGTTAATAAATTTATCATATCTACTTTGGTTTGAACGTCTGCCTCAAGTGTTTTAATAATTTCAATTTTATCATCTAAATCACCAATAAGTAAATCTATATTCTGACTTAAATATAATTGACAAGCGGATAATGTATCTTTACCGGCTAACGTACAATATACCGGAATAGTTGGCGTAATACATTTATGATCTATTATAACTTCGCCGGTTTTACATAGTAAATTTGAACATTGAATTTGATATGGATTAGTTTTACTACAATATTGCGTTACACCACAAGATGCGTCAGTTGAACATTCATTTACGGATTTATAATATGTGGTTGACCAGTACATTGATTGCCAAACATAACCATCAGTACCAAACCCGTCCCAACATACAAAAGTTGGACTTAATGGCGCATAATCATTTAATTTAATTATATATGTTCCTGCCGAATATGAATTAAGAACGTTAGTACAACCGGAAGAACCGCAATTAATACTACCGGCACCATTATATAAATATAATTTATCACCACGACAATTAACAGTTATATCATTAGCAATATAACGTTTACCATCATAATAATTACTATATAAACCAGTTGCTTGTATTTTAACGTCACCATCATAGTTATTATTATAATAACAATATAAATAAGGACTTGTTGGTGTACAACTACCACTAGACGCATAAGACATATTCGGAACGCTGAATACTGATATCATTAAAATTAAAAAAATAAATAATGTTTTATTCATTGGAACCACCACTGATTTCGGTTACACTTGTGGATAACATCGGAATACTCACAGGAATGGTTATAATTTCATAACCTTTAACGCAAGATACATCTCTATCACTTAAATATGTACATTGAGTATAGTTATCACACACGGAACCGTCAACAACGATTTTACATTGTCCATCAACACCAATATCGGTTATGGTTAAGAATGTATCGGGAAATACAATTAACCATATAACTATTAAAACTAACACGCCAATCATACTATTTTGAACCGTTCTATCTTTTGCCAAATAATAACCCCCGTATACCATACGCGAATATGGATGCGAATATAACGATTAATATCATTCCAAACATGTTAGTCATTAACATATTAAAAGTATTCATGAAACCATAAGCTACGATGTTATTCGCCATGTGTGCACCGATTAATCCGGATAATGTCATAGTAAATTTAGGGATTAAATCATATTTTTTATCACCGAATAAAAGTACAATCATTAAACCGCGAAATATCATGGCGGATAAATAAAACATTAAACTTTCCTGGGATGTATGGAATGATGCGAACGTAACCATACCAATCACTAACACAACAATAAATTGCAATATTAAATTCTTGAATATCTTTATTTCTTTTCCAATCTTGTTCATAACCCCGAAAATTAATATTGCAAGTGCAAACCAAAAAATTTCTTCATTTGTAGGTGCCATGAATACGGTATTTATCATACCCCAAAACGGTGGTATTGATTCTTGTATGGTTGCCAATGTTGATTGTGTTGGAAATGAAAAGATATTAAAATATGAAGATATATTTTTAAGTTGTAATAACGCGAACCAAATTAAAAAAAGTAATGTAAATCCTTGAGCCGATTCCGATAATGTTTCTTCCATAACTTTAAATCTATTACTTGATACCAGTAAACCCATAATTAATAAAAACCCGAATATTAACGATACGGCGATTAACCCGATATTATTGGTCGGTACCCCCGTAAGCATCATATACGCCAAACCTATAATTGCAATCGCAATTAAGATTATATAGAATGGTGGTGCAAATTTAAATATCGTTGTTTTTGTTTTTCTTGCCATATTTACCTAGTTCCGAGTTATTTTAAACTTTATACGTCTTTTAATTATTAAATGAATGATAAATTAATGTTTATTTTTAATTTTGTTCATAAATGTGTATTATTTTTTTTCTATTTTTTTATTATTTTAAAATGATTCAGGTGCGGATTAGTTCCCCAACCCGCCTTCATCATTTGGCTACAATAACCGTTTAAAGATTATTGTCATTTTACAAATACTACAACGTTAGATTTATGCACCTATTGATGGTGTAATGGTATCTGCGGCGGCTGCACCTATCTCTGCGTCATCTTCGTCTTCTACACCGGATTCGATTGTATTTGTATTTTCATCTAGGTAGAATCCGCTATCGTATAATGACCAGGTTACTGCGGTTATGGTTGTGTTTACAGGTACGGTGTCATCACCGTCTAGAACGTATTTGTATTTATAACCGTTGTTGGATTCAATTACAGGGAATGTATATGCTTTTTGAACTGTTCCTGATGCTGAACCTACTACAACGGGTACAGATACTTCTGTTACAGCATATGATTTACCTTGGTCGTCTACAATACTGGTTAACTCGATTTTATCGATTTGTGTGTTATTGTATCTAACTACTAATACGTTTGACATTTCACCAGCGTTAATGTTTCCAAAATCTTCTTCGTATGATCCCGTGAATTTAGCACCTAGTGTTTTTATGTCCCCGGC
>WSZW01000060.1 GCA_013139905.1 archaeon | reverse complement strand
ATGTCATATCTGGCGGATTGTTCCATTTGTCGATCTGAATAATCATTGAGATATTGAACGATTGCTGAGCGAAACATCATTTCAGGTGTGTTTTTTACAGGTCTGCCTTTGTCAGGTGAATATAGGTCGCTGCATGCGTCATTTATGAATGAAAAATCAATGAGTTTGTTTATTCGATAGAGGATATGATCTTCTGATATGAGTTTTTCATAGACGGTTGGACCATGGATGAATGTGGTTTGTCTGGAGTTTGGTATTGAATATATTGTATCACACTAAAATCATACTTTTTAAGTAATAATTATATTCAACTAATATATATGCTTTGATATCTATCGATTTATGTGTAAAAGTTCGCTGATGCAAGCGTTTATTTGTACTGAATAGTAACAGTGATTATGTTAAATCCCATGTTCTCCAGTATCACACCAAAATTCACAGTTTTCATTCATGAATAACCTCTTCTAACGTCCACTCCTCTCGATTTTACCAAAATAACACTTCCTGATCTTTTTTATGTGTAGAACAGAATTCTAAGCCGTGAACTATATATATTTATTATAACATATAGAATAGATCATTGGAGAAAAGTGAAATTGAAAAGTAGGATTTGAAGAGACATAAATCCAGAATACTGAAACTTACGACCATGACGAATGCGCAAAAAAACATTATGGATGCATTCAATTGCAAATATTTGGGAATGAACAATTACTTGAAATCGATCGGGGTCAAGAAAGTGTGGAACAGATTTTAAAAATGGTGCGGTCCACTGATAGGGTTTTAAATACATAGTGGCGAAGATGGGTTAAATGGGATTAAAACAACCACTGTGTGTTAAATGGATGGAAGTTGTTGGACTTTTCCGACAATCTCATTTGCGATATGATTAAATTTTGATATTTTAGTAAAATGTGTATGAGAAAATTGCTATGAAAAGGTATAGCCCTAATTGTGAACAGTCCAACTTCAAACAGAGGTAGAATATAATGAAAGCCAGTCTGAATTTCCGGGTGAATTTACGAAGTATAATGATCTTACTAATTTTTGCTGCTGTAATGTTTGCGGTTTGCATTATGCCTGCATCGGCAGCAACCACTATTACTGTGGATGATAGTGGTGGAGCTAACTATACGACCATCCAGGCTGCAATAAATGCTTCGTCTGCCGGCGACACGATATATGTGTACAACGGCAGCTACTCGGAGAATGTGAACGTGAATAAGCAGCTTACACTGCAAGGCGAGGGTGCAGATGTAGTGACTGTGACGAACAGCACAGCCAATAATCACGTGTTTGATGTAAACGTAGATTACGTGAACATCTCTGGATTTAATGTGACCGGAGCGACGGGTTCGTTAAAAGCAGGGATCTATCTCAACAGTAAGCAGCACTGCAATATCTCAAACAACAACGCATCAGGTAATTACTATGGCATCTACCTGTATTCTGCAAGCAACAATACTCTCACGAATAACAACGCATCGAACAACAACCAGTACGGTATCTACCTGTGGTCTTCAAACAACAACACGCTAACGAGCAACAACGCATTGAGCAACAACCAGCACGGTATCTACCTGTGGTCTTCAAACAACAACACGCTAACGAGCAACAACGCATTGAGCAACAGCCAGTACGGCATCTACCTGTGGGCTTCAAGCAACAACATGCTAACGAGCAACAACGTATCGAACAACACTAATTATGGCATCGACCTGCGGTCTTCGAACAACAACATGCTAACTAGCAACAACGCAAACTTGAACAACGGGTATGGTATCTACCTGTGGGCTTCGAGTGCCGACAACACGCTAACGAGCAACAACGCATCGAACAACATTAACTGTGGCATTTACCTGTTGTCTTCGAGCAACAACACCCTCACGAACAACAACGCATTGAACAACAGCCAGCACGGCATCTACCTGTGGTCTTCGAGCAACAACACCCTCACGAACAACAACGCATCGAACAACAGCCAGCAAGGCATCTACCTGCGGTCTTCGAGTAACAACAACGCACTCACGAACAACACCGGCAACTCGAATAACTACGGCATCCACCTGTGGCTTTCGAGCAACAACAACGCGCTCACGAACAACACCGCTAACTCAAACATCCAGCACGGCATCCAACTGGTCACTTCGTGCAACAACAACACACTCGCGAGTAACACCGCTAACTTCAACTCCAACCGCGGCATCTACCTGTGGTCTTTGTGCAGCAACAACACCCTCACGAACAACACCGCTAGCTCGAACACCCAGTACGGCATCTACCTGCAAACTTCGAGCAACAACACCATCTACAACAACTACTTCAACAACACAAACAACGCCTACGACATCGGATACAACATCTGGAATACCACACGCACCACTGGAACAAACATCATCGGCGGGTCATGGCTTGGCGGCAACTACTGGTATGATTATGCAGGAGCTGATACGAATGGAGACGGTCTAGGGGACACCCTACTCTCATACAACTCATCTGGTAATATCGATATCGGTGGTGACTATCACCCACTGGTTGTGGACATTACAGCACC
>WSZW01000035.1 GCA_013139905.1 archaeon | reverse complement strand
TAAAATCACACACAAATTTACAAAATTCCAATTAAAGCTTTGGGATATGCTTATTTTTATATCTCGTTTCTTACTATTGGCGCTTCCATTTTATTTTATCTTGTGGCTTAATTTTGATGCCTATCCATTACAATTATTGACTGCCAATGCAGTTAGTTTTATTTTGACTATTCTTAATGTTGAGTATGAACTTAACGGACATTTGATTTTTATTCCGTCAGTTCTATGGACCATTGAAATAATCAAAGACTGTGTTGGCTGGAAGTCATTAATGGCGTTGTGGGGGCTCATTTTTGCCACGCGAGGTATTTGCTATAAGACAAAAGTATATGGCGCACTTGCAGGCATTCCGTTAATATTTATTGGAAATGCGATAAGAATAGCATCATCTATTTGGCTAGCCATAATGTTTGGCCTTGATAAATTCACATTTATTCATGACTTTTTGTGGCAGTGGGGGCTTATTGCGTTGGTTCTTGGGATTTGGTGGGTATGGTTAGGTAAGACAACTGTTAGAAATTAAAAATGTGGTATAATCTCGCTCAATAATTTTTTAAATTCATTATTTAGGTTGTAATTTTTTGAATTATGATTTTCCTCAGAATTAATTTGATTTATTGGTACTAAAAGATCATTTTCATTTAATGCCGTAAATAATTTTTTTTTACTTTCTCGTCCTCGTCGCTTATTACTATAAATTATATCGAGTGCATCACAAACTGATTTTGTTAATAATGAAGAATAAACATCTACCGATTTTTTTAATTCTGATTTTTCTACCCCACCCAGATAGACATGTACATCTCTACTGCCATTTTCTATCTGAAGTTTAATATAATTCGAAGATGCCATCCGTCCTTTCATTTAGCAACGCCTTTGCCTTGAAACATGTTATGTGTTTTTGCTTCTAAAATTTTGCCTGTATCTACCGCTATTTTCATCTGTATTACTGTTAAAATCTTAGTTATGATATTTACAGACCATACTGGTGATTTTTCACTATGAAGTGCAATAAACATTTTTTGAACTGGCTGTTTGTAATTGGTGTCGTTTTCATCAGATGCTATTTTTAATGCTTCTTTTGCAGTTACATGAACTGTAGATATATCTATGGATGATACGGATTCTTTTTTAAACAATTTGTCTTCTTTGAATATTTCAATTTCGTTATCAACAACGACGCGAGTAATTTTTCCGCTATCTTCATTAAAATAATTAATTTCCCATTTTACAGGTTCGTTATTTTCATCCGTAAAGCTTATTGCAGAACAAACCTGTTTATTTTTAAGTTTTTCTTCAAAGTCATTACTTTCTTCAATTTTTTCGATTGCGTTTTTTAAATCCATAAATGATATATTGTGATTAAATTAATAAATATTATTGAAATAATTATGACATTGTTCTTATATCTGCACAAAAAATCTATAAATTAGAAAATAAACAACCTACTTTATTTAGGTATTAAACTATTTAAATTAAACAAAATCAATGTTTAAAAGCTTTAACAAAAATGAATTATTATGGTGCCTGATTTAGCCAATCAAGAAAAACCTGAAAATGTACGTCATCAAGAAATATCTGGTGCATATAGAGAGATTGCAAAAGATTATGGCTTGTGTTTCCATGATTTAAAACCAAAAAATGCTTCTGATTCTAATTATGTTGTTATGTATCACGCAATGAATGCATCATTTTCTGAGGATAAAATACTACCAGAAAAACGTCTTTTAGGTGGTGTGGTCTGTGATTTTGAAAAAGGTGTCGCGTATGCATTTGGCGAATTTAAAAATAAAAATTCAACACAGGAACCATTAAATAAAATACCTAATTTGGATGAATCTTATTTAGGTCAGCCAGATATGGAATTTTTAAAATTTTCACTATCTGAAATAGATAAATATCTGTGGACTATATTTGATGAGCATAATAATAATGGTCGAAAATCTGCGGTTGAAACTGTTCCAAAAATACAAGGACTAAAACTAAACTAAATACCCCAGACCGCATCTCCGATGCGATGAATGTTTTTGATAACTTTTCCGGTCTTTAATCCTTTCATTTCTTCTGAATCAAATATGGAGATTCCAATTGCCAATGCTTTTTTATATTCTGCATCTGCCACAACAACATATGCATTTTTTTTAACCGCATTATCAATCGTAACAATTCCGGGTCTCATAACATCAGCGCCTTTTACGACAAATGGTATTGCACCTTTATCTACAAAGACAGCTGAAAAATTATTAATATCTGTTTCTAAAACCTGTTTTACTGTCGGATAAATTTTATTGTCTTTATAAAAAAACCAGGGCTTTCCATTTACGAGAATTATTTTTTCTTCAAAGTCCACCACTTCAATTATGTCTTTTTTCGACAAATTAGCCAAAGGATATTGAGAAATTAGCTCCTTTATTTCTTTTTTTGATATGTGGTGTCTTTTCATACTAATCCTTTAGCGACTTAAACATTTATAATATTTCACAAAGCACTACATATACATTATGATATCAACAACTAAAAAATCAAAAAATAATGCAATTTTCTCATCATCATCTCCGAAATATATTTTTGTAACTGGCGGGGTTATGTCTGGTTTAGGTAAAGGAATTTTATCCTCAAGCATTTCTGTTATTCTTCAATCACGAGGATACAAAGTAGAACCAATAAAGATAGACGGCTATTTAAACGTCGATGCAGGCACAATGAATCCAATTGAACACGGCGAAGTTTTTGTTCTTGATGATGGTACTGAATGCGACATGGATTTGGGCAATTACGAACGTTTTTTGGATACTTCTCTTTCAAACAATAATAGTATCACTACAGGAAAAATAATGCAAATGGTTCTTGAAAAGGAGCGAAAAGGTGAATATTTGGGCAAAACCGTGCAAATGATACCGCACGTTACTGGCGAAATTAAAAACCAGATACGAGTAGCTGCCAAAAAATCAAATGCAGATTTCGTTGTTGTTGAAATTGGCGGAACTGTTGGGGATTTAGAAAACCAGATGTTTATTGAGGCTGCAAGAGAAATACATTCAGAAGAACCAAAAAACAGCGTTGCGTTTGTTCATTTAACGTTAGTGCCTATTATGGGTGTTGTTGGTGAACAAAAATCAAAACCAACTCAGCATAGCATAAAAGAGCTTCAGCACATGGGAATAAGACCAAATATAATTGTTGCCCGTTCAGAAAAAAAACTTGAAGAAAAAATAATAAACAAAATTAAACTTTTTGGTGATGTTCGTCATGTTATATCTGATCCTGATTTAAAAAGCATATATGAAGCACCATTATTTTTTGAACAAGAAGGACTTATGGGCGCAATAGATGATATTCTTAATTTGACTCCTAAAAAATCAAATCTTATAGAATGGAATTCATTCGTAGAAAATTTAAAAGACGGCGAAAAAACAATCACAATTGCAATTACCGGAAAATATGTTGAACTTCATGATGCATATACTAGTATTTTTGAATCATTAGCGCATGCAACCGCTAAAAATCGTGTTAAATACAATATAAAATGGATTGAAACCACGGATTTAACATTAGATGCAACAAAAAATGCATTAAATGATGTTGACGGAATAATTGTTCCCGGGGGCTTTGGTTCTCGTGGTATCGAAGGCAAAATTAAGTGCATAACTTATGCTCGAGAAAATAATATTCCTTTTTTAGGTCTTTGCTATGGTATGCAACTAGCAACAATCGAATTTGCACGAAATGTATGCGGATTTGAAGATGCAAATACACCTGAAGTAAATAAAAATACATTACATCCAGTTATACATGTCATGGAATCTCAAAAAGACATTAAAAATCTTGGTGGAAGTATGCGTTTAGGGGCTTATCCTGCAGTGATTAAAAAAGATACAATTGTACATGTGCTTTATGGTAAAACAGACGTCTCTGAGCGTCACAGGCACCGATACGAAGTAAATCCTGATTATATTGACGCAATAGAATCAAAAGGTCTTAAATTTTCAGGAAAATCACCAGACGGAACTTTGATGGAGTTTTTAGAACTTCCTACGCACCCATTTTTTGTGGCCACACAGGCACATCCGGAGTTTAAATCGCGCCCACTTTTACCGCACCCACTTTTTAACGGATTTGTTAATGCTTGCGCAAAGAAAATTGCAATTTTACAAAAAACCGCTAATTAGAGATTTATTTTATAAAAATTATGACATACGCCAAGTATTATATTATAAACCAGAAAAAGAACAACTAATTGATGTTTATATTGATGTTGATGGTAATACTAATTATATTAAAAATCAGATATTTAATATTTTAAGTGCGCATAAGGATTCTATTTTTGTATCGAGATATCTAGAAAAAATTTGAAATAAAAAAGAAACGAATTATATCGCACCATATTCTGTTTAGTTTGGACTTCGATATTTTTGATTTTTATGGTGATAAGATAACACTTCGATACATATATAAAGGGTAATCACTATATAATAGTAACGAAATGAATATATGTGATTTTTTATGGCTGATGAA
Organism: archaeon; assembly: GCA_013139905.1. Taxonomy (GTDB): domain Archaea; phylum EX4484-52; class EX4484-52; order EX4484-52; family B79-G9; genus GLR112. The sequence goes on along the minus strand of WSZW01000035.1, from coordinate 8,675 downwards.
ATAATTTGGAAAATGGAAAAATTGAATGTTGGTGCAATTGATGTACATTCAACATATCCAGAAGTAAGTGAAATCAATTATCTTCTTAAAGCAGGCGAAGTTGAAAAAGTGATGGCTTATTTGCACGGCGAAGAAAACCTGTTTGATGGAAAAAAGAAAAATGCTTATGATGCATACATTGACGCGCGAGCATCATATATTTCTTCAATAAGTGACGCAAATGTTGAAATCGTGACTCTTTGGTCTGCACTCGGTGAAGTAGAATCATCAAAAGCATATATCAAAGACTGTGATAGACATTTTAGGACTATGGATAGAACTGGTGAAGTGCCTAAAAATAGTATAGATTATAAATCCTATGAAATATATATAAAACAATTAGATATTGCGTTTATGTCTGGTTCATATGGTTCAAAATGCTTATATTCTGCAACAAAACAAATGCTCGACATAAATCCAAAATTAAATATTTTTATCGTTCAAGGACCAGTAATCTGGGGTCCTAACCCCGGAACAATATACGATGAATTGAGCGTAAAAATAATCCCTCAAAAACAAATTACAAAAGAACTTACTTTTTTGAAAAATAATTACGATATAAATGACATGGATCCTAGTATTCCTCAATAACTTTTAAATGAAACGAGTTTTGTGAACCGAGCGATTAAAATACAACAAATAAATCAAGGCATAATACCCGTAAATACAGAACAAGCAGTAATTATTTGTTGATTATTTTTCTAATAACTTTCAAATCTGATTCGTTTATGAACTGGAAGTTATTGAATTCTTCTTTTTTTACCCATGCATAGTTGTTTACTTGTAGTTTTTTGGGTGTTCCTGCCATCAACTTACATTTGAAGAATAAAAGTACTATGTGAATATCTTCATCTTGTTTTTTTAGTATGTGTGATGTTGTTTCAAATATTTCGCCAACTTTAATTTCAATTCCTAGCTCTTCTTTTATTTCTCGTTTCAAGCAGTCTCGCGCATCTTCGCCAAACTTAACTTTTCCACCTGGAAATTCCCATTTTAATGGCGCATTTTTGCAAATTGGCAGGCGTTGTGCAATTAGATATTTGCCTTTGTATTCTGTTATTGCCGCTGTAACTAGAATTTGTTTCATAGTATAATATTAACACAAATAAAATATAAAAGGGTGCGAATTTAATTATGTTTATGGTAATTCAAAAACGACTTTATCGCTCAAATAACGAAAAAATGATTTCTGGCGTTTGTGGCGGTGTTGCAGAATATTTTGATGTTGATCCTACAATTGTTCGTGTATTGTGGGTATTTTTAACACTAACGGGATTAGGTTTTGGACTTATTCTATACATCATAATGGCTTTTATGGTTCCGGAAAATCCGATAATTAAGACTAAAACGAAATAATCTATTAAATTTTTTAGTCGTTAATAATTTCTTTTTGCAACTTTAATTGCCGATTTTCGTAATTATATACACAGATTTTAAGGAAAAAAGATTCATTGTATTTTTTTATTTTAGATTCGATGTCCTCTGTATCTTTTTTTAATATAAGATTTGCAATTAGTTTTTTTGAATCTTTCGCATAGCTTACAAAAAATATGGTGTCTTCAAAATCATCCAAATTATTGAATTTTAAAAGCATATCTTTACTTTTTTTTACGGGTATTATTTCGTAACCTAGAGACAGTTTAAATATCGGTATTCCGGAACTTAAGTGCTTACCATAAAGATTTGTATCCTTTCCGCGATAAATATAATCATAACTGCAAGCTTTTGCAAATACAATCATTAAAAGATTAAGATAATCATTTATTCCTTCTTTTTTTACCTCATCATTTATTGCAGAATAACTTATGGACATTCTTTTTGGCGAATCAGAATCTTTAGTAAAACTTCTCGCAACAAGACCAGCCATTATTTTACCATTTTTTTTGTAAAATACGCCGATTTTTTCACATTTATCTGTATCTTTAGTCCACCACGAACGTTCTGTTAATATAATACCTTTTGATTTTGATTTTACTGCGGGAACATATATTGAATCGTACCATTCAACATATGTCTTTTCGGATACAGGATATTCTGTTATTATTTCGGTTTTATCTATATTTTTTATCAATTTATTTATTTTTTTTCTTTTATTTTTGCTTAGCAAACTTAAAACAGATTCTATGGTTTTTGACGTTTTTCGAGCATAGGTTATCTTATTTGGCATAAAAAAGAATCCATATTTTTCCATATCATATGCTTTGTTACTTGTGAATTTTTCAATTTCAATGATTTCTTCGGATGTCGTTTCGTTCACATAAGATTCAACATCAGAATATAATTTCAAAGAAATGAATTTTTTGGCTAAATCACTCATAAATATAATTGAACTTAATATTTCATATACTTATCCCATACAACAAGATATAAAAACGTTAAATGTAACTATTATTATGATTAAAATTTACAATTTAAACGAAAACAAAAAACATCAATTAAACAAAGGAATATTGTGTATGATTGATATTTTAGACTTAAATGAAGAGGATACACTTATAGTCATATATGAAGAGTCATTCGCATATATTGTCGATATTTTTAAAAATAATCTTTCGAAACAAAATATTTATATTACACATATATTGATAGAAAATACAGATGCAGAAACACTAAATGCTATTTATGATAAACACACAACGGCTAAAAATCTTATTTTGCTGACAAAAAATTCGTTAACACACCACAAGCATACAAAAAAAGCAGTTCTTAATGGTGCTAAAGTATTATCGTGCGTAAATATTTCAAAAAATATAATTTTGAGGGCTGCTGATTTTGATTATGTCTTGATTGAAAAAATAACAGATATAATGAGCATTCGTCTTGAAAACGCAAACAAAATTAAAATAATAAATGATGGTCTGTCTTTTAGTTTTAAGAAAGAAAAACGTAAATTAAAGGTGGATAAAACCAAACTTACACCTTTCGGACAATGTAATTTTCCAATTGGGGAAGTGTGTGTTGCGCCAATAGAGCATTCAGGGAACGGCATGGTGAAATTTGACCGCATAATGGTTCCATACGAAGAAAATATTTTATATTTAAATAATGTAATTTTTGAGATAAAGAACGGAAAAATTGTTGATTCAAAAACAGATTCTGCAAAAAAAGTGTTTGAACATTTATCTAATTTTGAAAACGGAAATATTCTTGGCGAATTTGGTATTGGCACAAATCCGTGGACTCTTTTTAATTCTTCAATTACAGAATCTGAAAAATGCTTAGGTACTGTTCATTTGGCATTCGGCGCAAACAAATCGCTTTTTGGGGAAAATGAATCTCTTATTCATAAAGATGGAATAATGCAAAAACCAACAGTTTTTTTTGATAACGAAAAAATAATTGATAAAGGCAATATATTAATTGAAGAAATAAAAGAAATTGTTGAAAATCTAGATTTTTAAGTATTCAGGTAAATATTTTGGTGGTTTTATTTCTTTTAAATCTTTAATTGTTGATAAATCATTAATTCCTATTTTTGCCACATAAAGATCTTTTATTGAACCACCGGATTCAACATATTTTTTTATTTTAAAATAACCGTTAAGATAAATATAATCTTTTGTATATCCACCCGGCATCGATGTATCTGTAAGACCTCTTTTTACCCTTAACGTAATATCCCATGCATCATTATCATCAAAATACGCAGTCAATGCTTCAAATACTTCTGCAAAAGAATGATTTAATGCTAAATTCACAGCTAATACTCGTCCCGCACAAATAGCCATCCTTTTTTGATCTAAAACACCATTCATTTCTTCAGAATAAAGTGCGAGCCCTTCTTCTGTTGAAAGATAGTTTGGAAATGCAAAATGCAATATCTGCGATTGAAGCATGCTGTTTTCAACCCGCATAATGTGTGTGTCTATTTCGTGTACTTTCAAACGTATTAAATCGTTTTTAGAAAACAACAGCTTGTTATTTATTTTTAATGTTTTTTCTGTAGGTATCGTTATTGCTTTTGCAGTTATTGATGCTGTTTTTACCACCCAATGGGTTAACTTTCTACTTTTTAAATATTCATTAAGCCCACATACTACATTTTGTGGAGTTATTGTTTTTTCTTCTAAAATAGGAATATTCTTTTTAAGAATTTTTTTTGCATGAGATACGAGATTTTCGGAAGGAACACCGTAAAAATCTATAGAGTTTTTTGTATATTCTTTTTTAGTGCAAGAATTACGCAAATTTATTTCTTCGAGAATATTTTTAAGAATAAAATAAGATAATTTTGGATACTTATTGTTAGGTAGTTGTTTAATTTTAAGAAAAAAAGTTTTTGGCAGTTCCTTTTTTTCGTATTTTAAAATAGGATTGTAATTTTTATTTTTGAAAAATTTTATTTTTTCGGTATTTTGATTTATTGGGTCAAGAACGAATACGCTTTTGGTGTTTGAGATATTTTTAATGTATTCTATGCATTTCGTTTCTAAATCCATAGAATCTATTGCCTGCCATCAAACATTTTATCGAAATTCTCATCTACACGTTTTTGGTATTCTTTGATGTCTTCTTCGCTTAAATGTCTGAATCTTTTTTGAAGTTTCATATAGTCTGCAACTGGTGTTTCTTTTGGCTTGTATGTAAGTTTTTTTACGCCGTTTTCGACTTCGTATAATGCCCACATTTTAGAATCAACGGCAAGTTTTGCTACTTCAACTGTTTTTTCAGAAGAATAATACCATCCAACAGGGCATGGTGTGTGTATTTGAATGAATTTTGGACCTTTTATAGAAAGTGCTTTTTTTATTTTCTTTTCCAGATCAAACGGAAATGCAATGGATGCTGTTGCTGCGTATGGTACGTGATGTGCGACGGCAATTGCAATCATGTCTTTTTTCCATTGTTCTTTTCCCTTGCTTACTTTTCCGGCAGGAGTTGTTGTTGTTGCTGCCTGCCAGGGGGTTGAACCACTTCTTTGTATTCCTGTATTCATGTATGCTTCGTTATCATAAATTACGACTAATATATTATGTCCTCTTTCAAATAGTCCGGACATTGCTCTTAAGCCGATGTCTGCCATACCACCATCGCCGCCAAACGCGATTACATGCACGTCTTCTTTTCCTTGGGCGTCTAGTGCTTCTCGAACACCTGAAGCCACAGAGTTTGCATTTTCAAATAAAACATGAATCCATGGAACTTTCCATGCTGTTGTCGGGTATTGTGTTGTTGTTACTTCCATACATCCTGTTGCGTGGCATAAAACTACGTTTTTGCCTGTGGCTCTTAACATCATTCTTGTTGCTATTGCAGGCCCGCAGCCTGCGCATGTTCTGTGTCCCGGTGCAATTAAATCGTCTTTTTTCATAAATATCACATCATTTCATTAGCCACCAGATGTCACCGTTTTTCTTTTTCTTTGAAATTTCAGCTATATCTTTGACGTCTTCAACGGTTACTTCGGAACCGCCTATACCACATACAACGCCTAAGATTTTTTTCTTGCCGTCTTCGTCGTAAAAGGTACTTCTAACTTCATCATAAAGTGCGCCGGCACCAGTTCCAAGTGCTATGTTTTTCTCTAAAATTATGACTGTGTCCGCATTTTTAAGTGCTTTTCTTAACTCTTTTTTTGGAAATGGCCTATACGATCTAATTCTTACTAATGAAATATCATCTTTGGCATCAACTGCTTCTCGAACAGTTCCTGCTAGTGATCCCATGGTGATTATTGCGGTTTTTTTGTCTTTATTTTTGTATTCGTCAATAAGACCATTACCGTATTTGCGTCCAAATGTTTTTGCATATTCATCATGGACTTTTTTTATCATTTTGTCTGAATTATCAACTGCGTCTGAAAGCTGTTTTCTCATCTCCATATATGGTTTTGGAAATGCGAATGGACCTTGAGTCATTGGTTTTTCAGGATCTAAAAATACATGTGTTGGTTTATATTTTGGTAAAAATTTATCTACGTTTTTTTGTTCCGGAAGTTCAACCGGCTCTAGTGTATGTGTTATGAAGAAACCATCCATACAAACCATAATTGGAAGCAGAATGTTATTATCTTCTGCTATTTTGTAAGCTTGAATTGTAGTATCTACTACTTCCTGTGCTGTTTCGCAGTATAGTTGAAGCCATCCTGAATCTCTTGCAGAAATTGAGTCCTGCCAGTCATTCCAGATATTAATTGGTGCGGATAGGGCTCGGTTTACTACTTGCATTACTATTGGTAATCGCATGCCTGATGCTGCAAACAATACTTCGTTCATAAGCGCTAATCCTTGAGAGCTTGTTGCGGTAAAGACACGAGATCCTGCTGCGGAACCACCAACGGCGGCTGACATTGCAGAAAATTCGGATTCGACCTCTATGTGTTTTGCAGTTAATTTGCCATCTGCTATGAATTTTGCAATATCTTCAACTATGTGTGTTTGCGGAGTTATTGGGTATGCAACTGTAAGTGCCGGTTTGCACAATACAACAGCTTCTGCTGCGGCTCTGCTTCCTTCTAAAATCTGCATATTTTTTTTAACCATTTTATCACGTATTTTAAGTATTATTTTTGTTCTATTTCTTTTTTTATGCATTTTACAGGACATACTTCGGCACATATCATGCAGCCTTTACAGTAATCATAATCTACTTCTGCTTTTCTTTTTTTCTTGTCGATGACAATTGAGCCATCTGGACAAAATCGCTCACAAGTACCACAACCGGTGCATTTATCTGTATCTACTACTGGCCTAAACGTTCTCCAAGAGCCGGTTTTATTTGAAGTAGTGCTTCCGACATCTTTGATTATGCCACCTGGGCTGTGTTTTTCTATAGTCATAATTTTGTAACCTCAAATACTTTTTTTACTGCGTCAATATTTTTTTTTGCAATTTTTTCCGGCATTTTTTCTTCAATTGCCAAAATTATGGATTTTAATGAAACTTCACCTATTACTTTTGCAAATGCTCCAAGCATGGGTGTGTTTACAAACGGTGCACCAATTATTTCCAAAGATATTTTAGTTATATCTACGGTTACAACTTTTGCTTTTGTTTTTATATTTAGTTCGCTTGGACTTTTTGATGTGTTTACTATGATTATGCCTGTGTCTGTTATTCCTTCATGGACATCTATGACATCAATTAACGTTGGGTCTAGAACCATAACATAATCCGGTTTTGTTACTTGCTCTCTTAAACGGATGAATTTATCATCTATTCTTGTAAAAGCCATTACAGGTGCTCCTCTTCTTGCTACACCGAAAAATGGGAATGACTGAGAATATTTACCGTCTTTAAAGGCTGCAATTGCCAGAAGTTCGCATGATGTTACAGCCCCCTGACCGCCACGACCATGCACCCGTATTTGTTTTAACATAAAAATTCACTATAACTAGTCTTTGTGTTGCATTTTATAAAGATTTATTCGATTCTGTGTATAGTTCGACGATTTGTGAAGAACTAAATGTTTTTAATTAATTATCATTATTTTATAGTAAATACTAACCTATACAGAAATCAATAAAAACAATTTTAAAAAAGAAAAAAACTTAATCCCGCATAACGGTAAATGGGATTGCGTCTTTTGCAAATTCTTCTTCTGCAATTGTTATTACGTCAGTTGATTTTGTCTTAATTAAAGGCGGTGCGCCCATAGATAATTGAAGTGCTCTTGCACTGATAAGTCTTACACGTTCGTATTTTGTATATTCTATTATTTTCACCCACATATATTAAATATTTACTAAACTTAATTTTTAAACCTTTAAAAAAGTTGATATTTAGTCAACTTATCCTATATATCCTAAAGATTCGTCACTTTTTGTATCTTTTGTTCCGGACATTATTTTTGTTTGTAGGTCTTCAATCTTTTTTATGACTTTTTCTATTTCTTTTATTCTTTGTTCTAGTTTAGTCATATCGATTTTGATACCTAGATATTTGGATATTATTTCTATTACAGATTCTGTTGATTTTGGATCAGATAAAAGCATGCCGGATGTTTCGCCCATAAGGCATACGCCGGGAATTCCCTGTCTGTGTCCTTCAACTATCATCAAACCAGAAGCACCGATAATTTGACCAATGTTTGTATTTTTAAATTTAACGCCGATTTTTTCGAAAATCTTTATTTGCTCTTCATCGGATGCAGCACCGTATACTTTACATACTCGTTTTTCAATCATTTTTCCGGTTGCAAAACCACCGATTGTTATTAATTTTGAAACATTGTATGTTTTTAATAATTCGATTACTTTATTTGTGATTTCGTAATGACCTTGAGGATCCATGCTTTGTGAATCGCCAATAAGTAAAATAATGTCGCTTTGACCTTTCTTTTTTGCTTTCCAATAATATAATTCATTTTTAATCGGAATCATTAAACCTTTTTTGCTTGGCTCTAAAAGAACTACAGGCGGAAAATGATCAGAATAAACTTCTGCAAATTTTACTGCTTTTAATTCTTCAATTAAGTATCCGGTTGCATTTCGACCAACATAACCAATTCCAGGCAATCCTTCAATAAATATTGGATTATTTAATTTTGGTTTTTCTAAAACGTGAATTGTTGTAGTCATCTAAATCAATCTCCCTTATTTTTTTCTTCAAGTCTTTTTTTCATCTTGCGTCTATATTCTCCATATTTATCTTCGGGAGAATATTTTGGAGGTTTTGCTAAAATGGTCTTTTTTAGAT
>WSZW01000004.1 GCA_013139905.1 archaeon | reverse complement strand
CTTTCAAATGGCCTTCGGACCTTTGAAATACTCTCGCTTTGCTCGAGTCTTTTAAAGATCCTTTGGTTAAATTGCTTTCGGACCTTTAAAAATCATCTCACTATCGTTCGAAGCCTTCAAATGGCCTTTGGCCCTTTGAAGTATCCTTTTTGTTGTAGTTTTGTGTTTGCGAGGGCTTCTTTTTGGGTTAAACATGGTTCTATTTTATCTTCTCGTGGGAGATTTTTGGATTTTAATGGATTGAATGTTGGTTCTATGTTTTTGACGTCTATTTCGTCTAGTTTTGAGAAAGAGTCAAGAATATTTGTGATGTCTTTTTCAAATTTCTTTTTTTCGTTTGTTGTTAAATCTATTTTTGCAATTTTTGCAATTTTGTCGACTATATTTTTTTCCATGAGTATATAGTATAATCGATATCTTTTAAAATATTGCGGGTTTAATATGGGTATTTACTAATAAGAAGCAAATGAGGTAGTATTATGAGTTCGAATATATATTTTTCAGAAAATTCGTTGGCAAATAAATTGATTATGATTCGTGATTTGAAAAAAGATGATTCTTCTGATGATTTTGAAAATACGATGTTGGTTGTATTTGATGAGGTTTATGAATTGATTGTATCTAAGAGTGTTAATCAAGAATATCTTGAAGAAACAAATAAGTTATTAGAAAAACAGCCGTATTTTAGAGGGGATAAGGGATTATTGTCTTTTATCACTTTGTCTTCGGCATATCTTGATGGTTCTTATATGGGGGATAAATTTCAATTGAAAAAAAATCTTTTTGAAGCTATTACGTTGAACTCATATAAGTGATTAAATTATTTTAAAATTGTATGGTGTTGGGTTAATTAAATATATATTTTTATTTTTGATTGTGATTAGTTTAAATGTATAATTTTTTAAAATATTTTTAGTTTTATGTGTGTTGATTATTTGTTTGGTTGGTATTTTTAGAGTTTATGTTTCTGAACGTTATGGGTATAATCAGTAACAAGCGCCAAAGGAAATAAAGGTTAGTTCTATCGGAACCGAAGGTTAGTTTGCAAAAGAAACAAAGGTTTGTTGTGTTGAATAGGGGTTTTATTTTGCATGAGAAATGAAGGTTGTTTTTTTGTGTTTTAATTTATATGTTATTGTGTGTTTGTAATTTTTGTGTTGTTTTTTGTGGTGTTATTTTATTGTCTATTTCTTTTTTTATATTTCTCTCTATATTATAGGTACTGTATTGATGTCTGGGTTTTTAGTAGTTATTTGGGGTCTATGTTAGTCTGTATTGATAGATATTTTGATTTGTATGTTTATTGTTGTTGTAATAAGATTTGTTAATTTGGTGTGTTTTATGAGCTATTTTTTCTTTTCTCGATATCTCGATATAGTTGTGTGTGGATTGCGAAAGAGGGTTAAAAATGATGCTTAAATGTGGTTTTTAAAGTAGTTGGTGTGGTATATACATTGAGAAATATATTTATGGCTGTGAAAATGTTTATATATGCCATTATTCAAAAAGGAACTTAAGAAGTTTGCAAGAACAATTGTTTTGGACAATAATTGTTTATATTGGACTTTTAATGTTTAACAAAAATATTAATTTATTGGACTAAATTAATTGTTTTAAATTTTTTGGACGAAATTTAAAAACGAACTTGTATTTGTTTTGGACGATATAGTATTTGTTTTGAATTTGGACATTCAAACAGTGTTTTGGACGCACCGAGATTTTATTTCTAAATGGAATTATGAATATTCCTATATATAAGCATTTAGCTTGTATCACATTCATGTTTGAATATATAGTATATGCTATATGTTTTTTATTATGCCTGTTGGCAGAACGGGATTTGAGAGAAAGAAAAAAAATAAAAAAATAGGGAGGTATGAGGAAAATGGAATCCATCATACAAAGTGCTGTATCAAAACAAGTGAACGGAGGTTTAGGTTATATAGGAACCTTAACAGAAGATAAACAGGTTGAGGATTTTGCTGATGCAAATGACGCAAAAATAGTGGTTGTAGGTGCAGGCGGAATGGGCTGTAATGCAATAAACAGACTTCACAGTGTCGGTGTTGTTGGGGCAGAAACAATTTCAGTTAACACAGATTTGAAGCACTTAAGAACTGTTCAATCGGATAGAAAAATTCTTATCGGGCAAGAACTTACAAAAGGTCTTGGTGCCGGGGGTTATCCAAACACAGGTAAACAAGCAGCTGAAGAGTCAATAAATGAAGTTCGAGATGCTCTTCGCGGTGTTGATATGATGTTCTTGGTTGCTGGTATGGGTGGCGGAACAGGAACCGGATGCGCTCCTGTTATTGCTGAATGTGCCAGATCACAAGGTGCTATTGTAATTGGTGTTACTACAATGCCATTTAAAATCGAAGGTGCCAGAATTCACAAAGCTGAGGAAGGTCTTGCTAAATTAAGACAGGCATCTGATACTGTTATTGTAATTGAAAATGATAAACTTGTTGAAATTGCAGGAAATATGCCTTTACAACAAGCTTTTTCTGTTGCTGACGAGATTATTGTTACAATGATTAAAGGTATTACTGAGACTATTGCAGTTCCATCTGTTGTAAATCTTGATTATGCTGATGTTAAAGCTGTGATGAGTTCCGGCGGTGTTGCTATGATTGGTGTTTCTGAATCATCTTCGTCTTCTAGAGCTCGTGAAGCTGTTGAACAGGCAATGACGAATCCGTTACTTGATGTAGATTACAAAGGCGCTACCGGTGCACTTGTACACATTACAGGTGGTTCTGATATGAGATTAGATGAGATAACTGAAGTTGGGGATTATGTTGCAAAACATTTGGATGCCGGCGCACAAACTATTTGGGGTGCTAGAGTGGATGATGCTATGCAGGGTAAGATGCGTGTAATTACTATAATTACGGGTGTTAAGTCTCAATATGTTCTTGGACCTCAATCTAAAGCACAGGAAAGTGCGGTGCAAGCTCAGTCTTTGGGACAGTCTTTGGGTATAGAAGTTATTCGTTAAGAAATATTTAATGTGTAATTTCCTAAATCTGGCGGGAGACAGGTTTAGGTGTTACACTTTATGTTTTTTTTTGGAAAGGCGTTAGCCTTTTTGTTCACTTATTTGTGGATAGACGATACAGCCATACTTAAGAGTACTGCCATTCTTAAGTATGCCCTTTAATTTAGGCGCCCCTTTTAGGGGCGCTTTATCTTTTCTTTGGCGGGTTTTGTTGTATGCGCTATAATATAATGTTGTATTGCATAATGTTTGTTTAGAGTTTTGAATTGATTATTGGTTTTATTTGGTTTGACAGACCAAA
>WSZW01000102.1 GCA_013139905.1 archaeon | reverse complement strand
ACGAAACAACAGTTCCGGGAATTGTAGAAGAATTAGACCAACTAAAATTGGCCCAAGATGCACTCCCAACAAGACTTTTAGGAGATGTATAATTCGCAGTTTTATTTTCCCAAACACCACTTTCATTTGTCTCAATAAAAGAAGTATTCAACTCAAAATTATCAATAAAATAAGCACTAAGCTCAATTGTCTGATTTCTATAAACTGTTGTCGTATCTACACCGACAACTGTCTGTTTTTGCAAAGACCATTGCGGTGATTCAATATCAACAGTAAAATAAACAATAGAACTATTAACATTATTCAAAGAATCATTTGCATAAACCGTTATATTATTTACCCCCGAAAGTGCCGTAATTCCCGTATTACAACTTGAAAGTCCACTACAAAGTGTCTGATTTAACCCACCATTTAAAGAATACCAAGACACATTTATTATCTCGCCAAACTCAACATCCAAATCTATACTCGTCGTATTATATGTTATATTTAAAGGAGAATTAATTGTAATTATTGGCGGAGTATCATCAATAACAAATAAAAATAAACTTACATTCACATTCCCGGAACTATCATTAGCCCAGACATTTACATATACAGTACCATCTAACCAACCGGTTGTATCCACATCAAAAGGTGCAGTAAATGTATAATTGTCAACCCCTGAATTATTCGACCACCAACTCGTATTTAAATTATCATCCGTTATTGAAAAATCAAGTACAGTACCCGAAGTTATATTTGTATTATTTTCTGGAACATTCAAAACAACAGATGGTTTTGTAAGATCAACAACAAAATTATTTACAAGCGAACTATTCTGCAATCCAACTTCATCAAAACAAGAAACACTCCAATTATGATTCCCTTCGATAATTCCAAAAACATCAAAACTAGTCATTGTATTATTTACGCTAGTAGCATTTGTATCATTTAATACATCATCAATATAAAGCGAACAATTAAGCGTTTCAGCCACATTATCCTGTGGTGTAAATGTAAATGTTATGTCTTGCATATCAAAATACGTATTGTTTGACGGCGTATTCAACAAAACATACGGTTCAGTCAAATCAACAGTAATGTTTGTATGACTTGCACCATAATCACCCATATTTCCCAAAGTATCATTTGCGCGCACCCTCACAAAATAAGTATCTGACTGCACACCGATCATAGTATCCCAACTACAATTATAATACGCATCATAATTAGAATCCACACACGCAATTTCCCACGAAGCAGTATCATTTTCACGATATTCAAAAATTACATCAGATATAATCCCGACATAAGAATCAACAACCGTCGCATTCAAAATAAAAGACGAAGAAGTTATGTTTTCATAATTTCTTGCATAATCCAAAGTCGAAACCGGTCCGATATTATCTATTTTTGCAGTACGGTTTGCAGTTGTGTTCGCACCCATATCATCATAAGAAACACATCTAAAGTAACAAGCATCACCTTGAGCACATACACTTGTTTGGGTATCGTAATTACATATCGGATTATCGCCTGATACGCCCAAACAACCGGCAATCAAATCATAACTACCACCATCAGTCGAATTATAAAAATCAGTATAATCTATTGTACCGTCAATATCACTCGCACTACAATTAAGATCAATCATACCTGAAACCCATTCACCATTAAATGAAGGATAAAGAAAAGATACTGACGGTGGATCATTTACACTTAATGTAACATTATTGGAATCAGCATCCCCGGCATTTGATGCAGTTGCCTTACAGCGAATAGGCCAGGAATTCCCACCCGAATTTACACCGGAAGTTATATTAAACGTATAATTTTCAGAAGTACCGTTATAAAGTGGCGATTGTGCCGCTTTTGAATCTTCATCATTTACAAGATCAGTAGTTTCAGTTGTGATATCATACCAGGCACCAGCAATATAATACTGTGCGTAAAAAATCACATCATTACAATCATCACCAAAAGAATCACAAGTAACATTACATTCATGCTCGTATGCATTATTAAACCCGCTTTCATTTATAGCATAATCACTAACAGGACCTATAAGAGTTATAGATGCAGCCGCAGCCGTAACATCCCACGTTAAACCCGTATTTGTAAAATTAATATTACCTGCAATATCCGTTGCATATGTTTTTGTCCAATTATATTGCCCACCATAACTGCTAACATAAACAACAGAATACACATCATCAGACGATGAACTATCACATCCAAGACCATCATCTAAAAGTGTTATATTTTCATTAGATCCAACTGAAGGAATATCAATTTCAGCTTTAACAGTATCAATTCCAACAGCATCAGTTATTGTAACATTAACACAAATACCTTCATGAATCCCTATAGATGTCGAATTTATAGCTTCCCCTAAAATAACCGGTAATGTATTATCAACCGTAAAATTATTATCACTAGTATCTATCCCCGATAATCCACGGGAATCAACAGCACTGCAATTCACAAGAAATTGATTTCCGTCAAGTCCTGTCGTATCCCACAAATATGAATAATTAGAAAGCCCTGAAGTCAAATTTACACCAATACCAAACCATGTATCCCCGCCATCATCCGAATAATTAAAAGTAACATTTTCTATTACATCTGATGGATCCAAATCAGACACCGTTGCATTAACAATCACATCGCCGGACACAAAAATACCCGTAGCATTTGGATAGATTACATTACAAACCGGCGCAAAATCATCAACAGCATCTACAATAATTGATGTAGAAACATTATCAGCAGAAAAACCAACATTATCAAAACACGTTGCATTAACATCATAAACATCATCGACAGGAACAAACCAACTATAATTAAGACCATCTAAAGCATTAGTATCAGAACCAATCAAATTCCAATCTTGTGTGCCTGTAAGCGCATAATACCAAGTACAATTCTTCATCCCGGATATTGTATCTATAGAAGA
>WSZW01000108.1 GCA_013139905.1 archaeon | reverse complement strand
TGTACTTTATACTTATATTACTGTTAGCAGTCTAACTTTTTTTAATAAGTCAGCCACTTAGTACATATAGTATATAGGAATAGATAAATTTTTAATAATTCTAAATCTAACAACTTAATAATAATTTGTAGTTAAACATAATAAGAGTTTTAAAAGTAATCGGTTTACTTAATAAATTTTTATACATGAACGTTGTTAAAACTTTACTTTACATTAGATAAAAATTTAAAAGTTAATAGGTTGTGCTAAAACTGTAATCAACCGCTAGCAGTAGGCTTAAAATTGACTTATTTTAACATAGGTAACATCATAAGGACACGGCATAAAGTGCCTTAAATGGCTTTAAATTGGCGTTTAAATCTGTGTATGGTTGTGTATAAACCATGCGAAATATTTTATCACATCTGAAAGATAATAATAATTAACGTAAGTTTATTTTTATATACATTTAAAAGATAATAATGATTAACGTAAGTTTATTTGTATCTAATTAAAAATATTTAATTAATATTATAATTGTAAATTGTATATAAGTAATATAATATTATTATAATTATAATTGTAATATGTATAATAGTATTAATATATATATTATAATTATAATAGTAGTTAAATATTATTATTAATATATATTGTTATTAATAATAGTAATTGTATAATAGTATTAATATTATTATTATATTAATAATAGTAAGTATATATTAATATAATAATAATTGCTATATAATAATAGTAATTATATAATAGTATTATTATTAATGATATATTTATAATAGTAATTATATATTATTATTAATATTAATAATACATTTATAATAGTAATTATATATACTAATATTTATTATTATATTAATATAAATCATTATTAATATTAATAGTTATATAAAACTACTTATATATATATATTAATATACCCCCCTAAAAATATTTAGACAGTAATAAATATAACCCCCACCCCGATTGTTACGCTCATTATCCAATTATGACCGAAATGCTTATATATATAAACTTACATATAGAGAGTATGCGAACGTAGTTCGGTACGAACTTGTAAGTACAATTTTAAAGTAATACACTCTAGTAACTAAATAAATAATCTAGAGTGTATGAGCGAATGAAATGAGCGACAATTACAATTATCATTATTATTATATCTTACTAGCAAAATTATGAAGAAATTTGGAGAACTTAAATGAAGTCAATAATACTTGCAGGTGGAACCGGCACCAGATTGTATCCAATTAGTACGCCAGAATGTCCGAAGCAATTTATCCCCTATTCATTTCGGAGACGCAATCTCTGTTTCAACTTACTATAAAGCGGTGCCAACTGTTAAGTGCCGATAAAGATATTTACGTGGTAGCAAATTGGGCACACCGTGAATTAGTTGAAGCCCAATTGGGTACAAGTGGTATCCACGTACTGTATGAAGATGGTGCCCTCAATACGCTACCGGCCCTTGCACTTGGTCTTCGCACGATAATAGAGGACTGTGGTTCAAGTTGTACAGTCGGTGTTTTCCCAGCCGATCATCTAATTGGTCAGGATTCGATTCAAGCAATTACTCATGCAGCCAAAATTGCATCAGAGGGTAATATTATAATACTTGGGGTTCGACCTACAGAACCTACGGTAGAATATGGATATATTTGGCCAGGAGTTACAGTAGGACCAGGAGTACACAAAGTACAGGCTTTTATTGAGAAGCCGGCACTACCCATCGCTAAAGACTACTGCGAGCGTGGTTTCTTGTGGAATAGTGGAATAATAATTGCACACGTTGATACACTGGTGGCAGCTTGTTCAAAACATGCGCCGCAAATTACTAAACAAATATTACATGCATCCACTGGCACAACAGTTAAAGAAATGTACGATGGAGTCCATCCATTGTCGATTGATTATGGATTACTTGAATATTTACGTACAGTACTTGTAATAGAATTGGATGTCGCGTGGACAGACTGTGGATCAATGTCATCTCTTAGACAAGTATTAATTACCCGATAACTTTATATAGCATGGGCAAATACGTAAAACATATATAAAGTAGAGGGAAAAGATTTCCCGACTAGAGGCAAATTATTATGGCAATACCAAATGCTACCCATGGCGGTCCAGTACATATAGACCGTAACCAATCTACTGAGTATAATACTGATAAATATAGTCGAGCACGATTCGCAAACGAATCATCGCCTGAAGAGTGGGTGACACAGCATGCACCGGAGTCACGACAATGTGCTGCAACTGGATTTCAAATGTGTCAGGAATGTGGTGCCACTAGTCACCAATCAAATACGACTTGTAAAGAGTGCGGTAGTGCTGAATTAGAGCCGGCTCGATGTAAGAATGAAGCGGTTGATGGTAAAATGACGTGTGCTGCACATGGTGGAAATTTTAAACCAAGTCCTCAGCATATTGCCGCTGCGCGTCAGGGTACGATTACAACAGGGTTAAATTTTAATGAAATAATGTATTGTCCGTGTTCGGCACGTAAAGATACCTGTACACACCAGAATGAGTTACAGGATGCTGACGGAATCGAACGTTGTATAATTGAACAGTCGATGATTGATTCAATCACGGCAGCATTTATAGAAGAATATGATCTTGATAATGTATCAGATATGTTAATGCTGTCGCGACTTGCAATGACAATGGTACGAATTGCCAGGGCCGAAAATAATATTGTTAAATATGGCGAATTAATCGAGCGATCACGATCAAGTCCGACTGGTGTGGAAATTTGGATGGAAGCATCGCCAAGTACAACAATTGTTAATCAACTCGATTCGCGTCTTCAAGCGTGGTTAAAATCATTAGCAGTGTCACGAGATTCGCGTTCAAATTTAGAACTTACAAATACGCGCGTTGATATTGCTCGCGTACTTAGTGGTGATTCTGACATGAAAACCATAATAGTGGAGGATTCAGATGAAACTTAGATACCTTTTAAAACTTATACAGGCAGGATCGATTTCAATCATCGTCCCAAATAAATTTGAAGGAAAGTTGCTCCAACATCGTATTGGCGCGGATGCGGTTGTTAAAATTATACCAATCGATATGTGGACACCATCAGATTTAACTACTAATATTGTAATTGAATTTCCAAACGATATACCTAGCCAAGCTTTACGCGAAATTGAACAATCGGCGGCAAATGTAATATATAGCGAGGAAATCTTATGATTTCAGAGCTCAGCGACGCGCTTTCAGCGCTAAACGACGGTAGTCGTGACAGAGTCGCCTTGGAGGAAATCCTGTGAATCGTCTTGCGATTTTGGAAAATAATTCATATGGATATATAGCGACCCGTGCTTTATCTAAATGTATGTGGAGACCCCGAACGGATGTTTTAATAATTGCGCCTAGAAGTAAAGAGGGGTCGCAAATGTTCGATTTAATGTGTAAATATGGGCGCGAGGTTACTGGAAATCTTATAACCTTTCAAAACCATTCTACAATGCAATTTATATGGCCCCACGAATTTAATCGCAATAACAAGTATCATACTGTATACATTGTAGATTTATTAACGGATTTTTCAGAACAGTGTATTATTCACATTTGTAAAAATCTATTACGGCAAGACGTAAATATTTACGCCCAATCAAATCTTAATCCAGATAAATATAGAAATACGAGATTAATTAAGATTTTAGAATATTTAGAATTTATTATATAAGAGAGGCAATTATGAAAGTTAATAGTGATGAAGCAGTAGATTTTTTTAACACACGTGGATATTTAGTTATTAATTCAAGTCGAGCGTCTGGAAAGACTACAACGTTAAAACGTATTATCGAGGAAAATCCTAATCTTAAAATTGGAGTTAAAACTCCAACTCGTAGAATATTTAATATGTATTATAAAAAGTATGAAAATTGTACTAGTATTATAACGGAGTTAGATTCATGTGGATATAGGTTTGATATATTAATTGGAGACGAAGTTCATATCGAACCCGTTATTGGTCAGAAAACAGCTTGTGCATATACGATGAAGTATATTGAACTCTCTCTAGACTCGGTACATATTAATCTCGATAAATTAAAACATAGCAAATGGCCAGAACAATTTGAAACCGAATTTGGTCAGTATTTGGAGTAAGTATGAGACAATTTGTACAAACACGTGATGAACTTTACGATACGATTATTACGCGCGCCTCTATTCCAAAGAGTAGAATTGTAGTAGCTACTGCTTTTTCACATACTGCTACATATTATCGTGCACAGTTAATTAAACGTATAGAGCACGGCGAAATAGCAATGAAAGGTATTAATCAACTAATACTTAAAAACGGAACACGAATATATATTAATTCGGCTAGTGATACTAGTTTATTAGGTATGCGAACAGATTTAGTTGCAATTGATGAAGTTATGCATTTAAATATAGTAAATATGGCAAGTTTTATTGGTAATTGTTTAAAAGTATCCAAGGATGTTATCGTAACTGATGAGAAGATAACAGAGCGGGTTGAAACATTACGGATTTTCGGATTTGAAAATATTTAAATTATGGGGAAAAATGGAATTAGATATTCAACGACTTCGAAACGATCCTAATTATTTTACAGAAAACATTCTGAAAATTATTTTACACGAAGGTCAGAAACAAATCGTTGGATGTAAGGATAGATTTATATCAATTCGTGCTGCGCGTAGGTTTGGAAAATCATATTTAGTTTCAGCTATTGCTGCTCATGCGGCGGCTACAAAGCCTAACTATAAAATTGTTTGTATAAGTCGTAGTCAACGACAGTCGTCTGAAATGTTTCATACAATTGAACAGATTATTAATATGTCTAATATGAAAGGATCAATTGTTCGACAAACTCAAACGGTTCTTGAACTTTCAAACGGATCTACAATTAGTTCTTTACCAGGCGGATCACCAGATAGTATTCGTGGTATTACTAATAATATGGTATTATTAGATGAAGCAGCATTTATTACGGCAGATTTAGTATCAGTAGTATATCCAACAATTATTTCAACACAGGGCAGAATTATACTCATCAGTACACCGCAATCTAGTAGTGGAGAATTTTATAGAAGTTGTCAACCTGAATCCGAATTTACAAAATTTCACTTTACACATGCAGATGCAATTTTTGCTGATGGAACTCCTTTAGTCCCTCAAGAAGAACTTGATAGAGAAATAATTAGATGCGGTGGTATAGGTTCACCAGAATACATTCGTGAATATTTGGCTGAATTTACAAGTGCAGAGGGAGCATACTTTGATTTAGAGGCTTTAAATGACGCTTTTAATAAAAATCCAGCCGAAATCAAATTCAAATTAGATGGACATAGATATTGTATTGGTGCCGATTTAGCTCAAGTTGAAGATTACACATATTTTTCAATTCTTGATTATACAAATATTGAAAATTTAAAAATAGTACGAACGGTACGATTTAATGGTAAATCAACTGATGAAATTTTACTAGCCCTATATCAAGAAGCACGGGCATTCGATGCACAGCGGATTTTTATAGATAATGCTGGAGTTGGACGTTCTTTGCTAGAACATTTAATTGATAGATATCCTAATATACGATGGACAGGATTTAATTTTAATAAAGAGTCAAAACCTCGTATTATGACAAATTTATCAATAGTTCTAGGCCGAAGACATCTTCAATTACCAGAAGATGAAAATATGCGTGAAGAATTTATAAATTTCTTTTATAAAATAAATCCCGATAATAAACATATTAAAATGGGTGGGGCGAATGGAAAGCACGATGATGCTGTAATTTCTGTAGCATTAGCAGTAGAAGCTGCAGGTATCTTTTCGCAACAAGGAGATTTAGCAATAGGGTTGTCTGGTAATCGTATGTTAAATTCTAAAGTAAAACGTAATACAACTAAACCAATTCCTAGAAATAATATATTAATGTAATAAGGTGAATTAACATGGATAATAAACGGAAGAGTATTCGGCAAACAACATTGACGGCTGAAAATCCAAATTATATTGAAATAGAGCCAAAACCTAAAGCTACAAAACCCAAGAAGACTATTCCAGATACGGATACTGCATTACGACCATATCCTTCTAAAACAGTTGAACGTGAAGTATACTTGGCAGATCAAATTACGTCTGGTAAACGTAAAGGAACGCCTGGTGTAGAGACGACTGCAAGTGTAACGACAATTTCGTCGGATACGGCTGAATATATTTATTTAACTAATTCGTATGCAAAGCGCGGTATTACATTAACGACAAATGCAATACTTAGAAATGGATATGAAGTTATTACAGAGAATACGTCGGATAAAGAAATTGTAGAGTTATTCAGAATGGATTTTGATAATAAATTAAAAGAAGTGTGTGCGAATACCTTAATACATGGTATGCAATTAATAGAATTATTTATGGGTAGTGATGATGCTGGAGTATTAACATCTTTGGTACCTCCTAAAGAAGCCGATTATAAAAAAGATGTGAGTGGCAATATTTTATATACAAAGGATGGAACTATAGAAGGTTATACTCAAACCCGTCAAGGTCAAGTAATTGCAGAGTGGGATTCCGATACGATTGCAAATATGCGATTTGAAACAATAAGTGGAGCTGAAACCGGAATTTCAATTTTACAACCAGCAATTTATCCTGTAACCGAATTTGGAATAATTCGTGGTAATATTGCAGATAGTTTTATACGGGGATTACCTGTAACACAGATTATTGTTACTAATGGAACATCTGAAGATATGGCAGAAATATCAAGTCAATTGGCGCGACAGTTTACTGCAGAATCTGTATACGTTACATCGGATCGATTTGATATGAAAAATATTGCAGCTGGAGTTAGTTCTGTTATGGATGTTGCAAATTTCATTGAACCTAACATATCTGACATTGCAGCATGTTTCAACATGCCGGTAGAATTGTTGGCTAATACAAAAAATATTGGATTAGATTCTGATGTTTTTTTACGAGTATATGAAGAATGGATACAAACTATACGTGAAAAACAGGCTACACTTGCATATATACTTGAAATGGAAGTATACGACAGAGTTACTGCAGAACCTGTACAAGTTAAATTTAATAGTCCACAACAAATGGATTCCCTTACACTCATTAAAAATGTAGGCTTTGCTGTACAATCTAACGCAATTAGTCCTGAGCAGGGACAGAAGATATTAAGTAAGGCGCAAGTATTTGGAGTTGAAATAGATGAGGATAACTGAAACTCCAAATTTTTATAGATTGACAATAAATCCTTCTAATGAGTTTACAAATTTTAAAACGGTACAAATTAGTGATGGTATGATAGTAACAGGACGACGTGAAGGACGTCTTGAAATACAATCAATGCTATTTAGTAAAGAAATCCATAATATGAATTCTGTACGAATACGGGCATTTTATTATAAAAATATGTTTATAAACGCATAATTATAGAAACCTTTATATAGTATGTTTGATTTAGCAAAACATATATATATTGAGGGGAATTTTTTATCTCCTAGAAATATACTTTATTCGATTAGAATAAATTCTAAAAGTGTATTTTTTTCTTTATTTTATTTACTAAGAAGTTGTGAATATGGAATACGACGAAGACGTTATTGGTATAACATTCGCCGATTTAGAATTAGCCGAATCCGGTACAGAATTATATTTTACCGGAACAGCTCTTGAAACCGGTGTATGGACTGATAAACATGGTACAACCCTTTTTCACCCATTAGATGTAATTCATAGAACTTCACATATGTTTATGGGCATACAAGTTTTATGCAGACATAACGCTGGTAAAGTTGGTGAAATTACAGAAGTAATAAACACGCAAAATGGAATGAAGGTGCGAGGTGTACTTTCTCATCCAGAATCTATTCAATTAGTGTTAAATAAAACTTTACGTGGACTTAGCGTTGGCATGCGTATGAAAATTGATCCGGTTAAGCGGATTTTAATCGATATAGTGCTAGCACGTGAAATTTCATTGGTTGAAAGACCAGCATGTAGAGTTTGTGTTTTAGATAATGGACTCGAAATTAAAGGAGAACATTCAGAATCTTTAATTTCACAGTCACGTAGTGATACAATGGTTGATGAACAGATTGAATACAAAGAAGCTCAAGACGTTTCCTTAGCGGAACAAGAGCCAGAAGAGTATCCAATGCCAAACTGTGAAGAGTTTAAAGACGATGTAGAAAAATATGAGGCTTGTAAAGAGTTCTCTGAATCTGTATCACTTTTTAGAAAAGCACAGGATATTTGGCGTATGATTTTTCCAAAAGAGGAAGATGAAGAAATGGATACACAAAATGAGGATACTAATATGACAGAATCTAAACCTGCGACCGAAACAAAAACGGAAGCGGAAATTGTAGAGAAAGTTGAACTTTCTCAAGAAGAAACAGTTGTTGACGTAGAGGCAGAAGCAGAAACAGAAGTCGAAACCAAAGTTGAGGTAGAAACCGAGACAGAAATGGAAACGACTGAAGTAGAAGTTGAAGTTGAAGCTGAAGCAGAAGTTGAAGTTGAAGTAGAGGCAGAGGCAGAAGTAGAGGTTGAAGTTAAAACCGAAACCGAAACTGAAGTTGAAATTGAAGCCGAAGCCGAGGTTGAAGTTGAAGAAGTAGAAGTAGAGCAGTCTGCAGAAGTACTTGAACTTACAGCCGAATTATCAGAAGTTAAACAGTTATTTGAAAATTCAGTAACAGAGCTAACAAGTGCTCAGGTACAATTAGCAGAAACTGCGGCAGAACTTTCGATTACAAAATCACAATTAAAGACAATTGAAGATAAAACACGTTCAGAATTGGTAGAGTCCGTTATGGCGGCTGATCCTAATGCTGATACGGAACTTGTTGACAATATGTCTAACGTACAACTTGAGGCGTATAAAAATACAGTTACACGACTGTCGAAACCTAAAGTTGGTTCAGTTCGCAAAACAGTGAATGCGACGGAAAAGAGTGTAGAAATGTCAAGTCCAACTACAGAAGGTGACGAATTTATCGCCAGTGTTATTGGATACTTAAAAGAGAGACAATAAAGTTTATAAAGAGGATATATTATGTCAAGTATAGAAGAATTACAAGAAACTACAATGGCAGCTGGTGACGAGATTTCTAGCGCTGATATTACGGCAAGAATCCCAGAAGTATGGGGAGCTCAAATTGAAACTAAGGCAGAGCCAAAAAGAATTTTTAGAGGTTTAATCAGAATTAATACTGATCTGGTTGGAAGACCTGGTGACGCAGTTAAAATGCCACGTAGGGGATTTATTGATTTCGATACGTATGCGGCAACTGATGTTGCTGATGATCTTACTGAAATTTCACCTAATGTGGAATTGACTTATGAGACTGTTACATTTACTCCTACAGAGTCAGCAATGGCAGCAGCTATTACAAAAGAAGCAATCGAAGAGGCTATGGTCTCACTTATCGATGACGCTCTTAATGAAATGGCAATTGGTGTCGCTAGCAAAGAGGATCAAGATATTGTAACTGCGCTCTCATTACCACAACCAGCCGATCTTACATATATCGAAGCAGATACTGGTGCAACTACATTTGTAACTGGTGCATGGGATGCGGCTCAGGCTGTAGCTATTCAGACAAACGTTGTTGCTGCAGATGTTCTTGATCTTTCAGTAATTGTTGAAGCTTCAGAAGTTGTAATGGAAACACAGGGATTCAATGCTGATACCATTGTTATCCATCCAAGACAGAAAGCGAGCTTACTTAGAGATGACAACTTCCTTAAGGCGGCAGACAGTCCAACTGGTACAGCTGCAACTGCAAAGGGTGTTATTGGAACACTGTTCGGTTTGAGAGTTGTATCTTCACAGCGGGTTCCAACAATCACTATTTCTGGCGGAGCAACAGGTTATCAGGCAATGGTACTTGATTCAACTGCAGCTGGTGGACTTGCAATTAAGCGTCCAGTTACTGTAGAAACTGAATACTTGCCAGCTAAGAGGATGCATTATATCTACGTTACTACAATGTACCAAGCAAAGAGACTTAATCCTGGTGCTGTTGTATTAATTAACACAGCTTAAGTATAAATAGGGTGTATTAAATACACCCTTCTTTTATTAAAAAGATGGTATACTTATGAACACAGATGGTGGGGATCATAATTCAAGTTCAAGCACTAATTTACTTATAGTGCGTTTGGATGAACGAGTAAATAATATGATGGCCCAGATTAAAGAGTTTACCAGTGTTGTTCAACATAGTCTCAATGATTTAAAAATTGATGCTATGGCTCGTGATAAATCTCTTCGAAATGAACTTAATGGACATGTAGAAGATATTGATAAACTTAAAATCAAAGTTGCTAGAGCAGAAGGCGGAATAGCTATTATATATTTAATTGGTGCTCTTGCTGGAATTATTGCTGTTGTTTTAAAATTTACATAAGGTTATATTAAGTTGCCTCCGCTTAATGTGCCAGATTAACATTTTATATTTATTTGGAGGCATCTTTTTTTTAATATTAATAATTTCCACTTAGACGAAGTCTTATAATTTCAAGCGTCACCTTTATATAAGTTGGTTAAATACACGAAACATATATATAGTGAGGAGAAATAAATTTATCATAAAGAGAGGCAAATAATGAATATATTATTTAATAGTCAAGGAATATATAGTGAATTAGGCGATGGGATTACAACAGGATTTGCAAAAGCTGGTAATACAATTGCAAAGTATTTAAGTAAAAATTTTGATGTTTCATATATAGCGCATGATTATACAGGATTGCCATTTGAACATAACGGTTATATGGTGCATCGTGGTAATGCTGATTATAGTGCACGTGAACTTAATACACATATAACACAATATGATTACGATGCTCTTTTATATTTAGGAGAACCTTGGGGTGCACAAAAATATAAAGATATAGATTTTGAAGATTGTAAAACAATTATACATGTACCAACTGATGGATTACCATTAGATTCACATTTAACAGAAGTTAAAGATAATTTTAATCTTATTATTCCAATGAGTAAGTTTGGTAAAATGACTTTAGAATCTGCAGATATTCAATGTGCAGATCCAATACCACTGTCATTTAATGCTAAGTATTATAAACCACTATCTGCACTTAAACTTAAAAATATTCGAGAAGAATTAGAATTGGAAGATAAGTTTGTAATAAACTTTGTTGGTAGACAACAGGAACGTAAAAATTTAATGTCTATGATAATTGCATTTTCAAAATTTGCGGCTGATAAACAAGATATAGTTTTATTACTTACAATTACAATCGATAGTCATGCTGATTTCGGAATATTACAACTTATTCAAACATTGGGTATTGGGGATAAAATTAAAATTATACAAATGGAACATGGTAATATGATTTCAGATGAAGAACTTGCTAATATATATTGTGCAAGTGATGTATATCTATCGACAAGTTGTTCCGAAGGATTTAATATGCCAGTATTAGAAAGTATTGCATGTGGAACTCCTGCAATTGTATCTAAATATTCTGCACACATTGAATTAGTTGCTCAACATGGAGAATTAATAGATATTGAATATTATAAGACACTTAGTAATAATACAAATTGGGCATATGTATCAATAGATGATACCGTATTGAAGTTAAATAAATTATATAATGATAGAGAATTATTATTACAATATAGTAAAGATGGTATAAAATTTGCATCACAATATAAAGATGATACTATACAACCAATGTGGACAGAACTAATTAATAATTTAAATGATAAAATTGAACAAGTTGAATATCGTAAACCGATTAGGAGGATGAAACTGTGAGTTTAAATATAGTAATAAATGCTGTAACTAATTTTACAGGATATGGACACGTAGGCGCTTCATTTATTAATCAGATATATAATAATTATTCAGAAAATTTACAATTACTTACTGACCCATCTGTGTGGTTTGGTCCAGATTGTTATAAACCATCTCTTCAACCAATGATGCAAGAAATTTTACAAAATCAAGTTCAACCAGTAGATATTGTTTATAATCTATGGACTCCGATGATATTGACAGAAAAGGTTTATACAGTACCTATGATATTAGAAACTATGTTTGAAACTTCTAATATATTATCTGATTGGGTAGAACGATGCAATCGTATTGATGAAGTGTGGAATCCATCTAAATGGGGAACAGAAGTATTTAAAAATAGTGGTGTAGATAATGTAAAATGTATGCCATTCGGATTTGATTTTTCAGATTCGATGGAGACAATACCTCAAATTATAAATGATCCGAGATATAAATTTTTATTTATAAATCAATGGTCTACACGCAAATCAGCTAGAGATACTGTATTCGCCTTTTGCGAAACGTTTAGTGCTATTGATAGTGTAGTATTATACGTGAGGGCATTTGCATTAACTGGTATTGGTGTAACAGATGAATTGATATATACTGACATTGCGGATGCTAAAAAGGAAAATCCAGATTCTCCACAGATAATAATATTAGATCATTTTTCAGACGAAGTATTACCTAAGTTGTATAATAGTATAGATGTTCTTTTAGCCCTATCTAAAGGTGAAGGTTTGGGAAGGACAATTGTAGAAGCTATGTCACATGGATGCACCGTTATAACTACTGATTGTACAGCGATGCCAGAATATGTCAATTCTAATAATGGATTTTTATTATCTGGTAAAATGATTAATATAGATATACCACAAATAGAAAAGAAAGTCTATTTTATGGATGATACAATGCAATGGTTTCAGCCTAATCTTGCGGAGGCACAGGATATAATGAGTTACTGTTATGATCATCAAGATAAAGTTAAACAGTTAGGTATACAGGGTAGTAAAGATGTACGTAAACAATTTAGTTGGGATAGATTATTACAACCTAGAATTGATGCTATGGAGGCTTTAGTTTGAATATATTTGGTATAACAGAACATAAACATAATACAAAAAATTTATATAAAGATTTTAATGATGTAGTATCAGAAGAAGGTAAATATAATTATCGTCTTTTTAGTTTACGATTATGGGATTTACACGAGTGTATAGATAATTTAAAATTAAGACGTAACGATGTTGTATTAGAATTTGGAGCATGGAATACTTATGGTGCCATATACATAGCAAATAAAGCTAAACATGTATATACGACAGATAATTTTAAATGGGCTGATAGAACATATGCGTTTAAATTTGGCGATATGACAGAAAAAGGCACTTGTTCCACAGATAGATGGATAAGTGAATTTGAAGATTATGATAATATAACCGCAGAAATGGCGGAGATCGAAAATTTACATTATAAAGATAATACGTTTGATAAAATATATTCTATATCCGTTATAGAGCATGTACCAAATGATTTAAACGCTTTAAATGAAGCATACAGAGTACTTAAACGTGGTGGTATATTTACATTTACATTTGAATTTCATCCAACGGAGATGCGAGAATTTAATGCTGAAACAGGATATTATAGAGTATATACACCTGATGATATTATAAATCTTATAGATAAATCTAATTTTAAATTATCACGCAAAGAATTAAATTTATTGAAACTTAGTAAAAATTATAATTTAGATTCAGAATTTACATCGGCATCGATTACATTAAAAAAATAATTATTGAGAGGCACATATGACAACAATTGCTCTTGGGCTTATAACATATAATGGTGCGAAATACATAGGTAATGTATTAGAGCAACTTGCACCAATAGTAGATGAAATTGTAATAGTCGATTCATTTTCAACCGATGATACTATAGCAATTGCTACTCATTATAAAGCAAAGATTTATGAAAGATCTTTTACGGGATCATATTCAGAATTGCGTAATTTTGCAATAGACAATACACAATCGCAATATATAATTTTTATGGATTGCGATGAGGTATTAGAAAATCCAAATATTTTAGTAAACATTGACTTCGAAGCAGATATATATTCCATGCCTAGAAAAAATTATATTGATAATATCTTACAAGAACATTGGTATCCTGATGTACAGCATCGTATTATAAAAACTAATAGTTTAGTACGATATGAAGGAAATTTACATGAAATGCCAATAGGTAGAGAAGATGCAGTAATATTAGATACACATATTATACATCGTAAAACTATGATAGAACAAAAGTATAACGATAAACGATATGCGGAGATTGATAATAAATGAATAAATATACTACACTTAAATTACCATTTGGTAAGAAACAGTTTAAAATTTACGGTAATGATGATGATGTATCTAGTTTTATACCATTACAAATTAATGGCACATATGAACCTGGTACAATGAGAGTATTGAAAAAGATAATAAAACCGACTGATATTTGCATTGATATTGGCGGAAATATAGGTATGATTAGTATACCACTTGGCTTTTTAGCAAAGCGAGGCCATGTATACGCATTCGAACCAGAAAGTAATAATTATCAAAATTTTATGGATAGTATTGCAGAAAATAAAAGTTATAATGTAGAAGTTTTCTGTTGTGGCATTTCTGACAATAGAGAAGTACGTACACTTACGTATGAGATGGATAAACTCGCCTGTAACCATATGACTGATACAAATTTTGTAAATCCAGAGTGCGAAACGAAAGACGCATTGTTTATAACTCTAGATGAATTTATTATAGAACGCTCGTTAGATACCATTAATTTTATAAAGATAGATGTAGAGGGAGCGGAAGTTAAAATTCTACGTGCTATAAAACAATCTATATTAAAATTTAAACCTACATTAATAGTTGAAGTTGCCCCATCTTTATTACATACATACTTTAATAATTCCCCAAAAGATTTATGGGAAGTAGTATTTGATGTTTATAAATATATTTATTGGATTGATGATAATTCGGGATACTTAACAAGACTAAATGTTTATAGTGAACTCGAAAGTAAAATATTAAAATCTAAAGGATGGGATAATATACTTTGCAGTAATAAAGAGGTGAAATAATGCCAGGAAATATAATAAAAATTAATAACTCAGATAGGCTTGAGTGGTACGTAGACGATAGTAAAATGGAAGATTTAATTATGTTTTTAAGTTTAATTGGATCTAGAGAAGAAGTTATATTGGACGATAAGAATGAAGATTTAGAAGCACGAATTAGTATGCTTGAAAGTGTAGTGGAAGATAACTATACCAGAATTGATATATTAGAAGCAATTTTATATAAAGAGTATTCAGATAAAAAAATATTAAAAGAAGGAATTCTTACAAATACACGGTGGTAATATGTGCTGTAACTGCGAACAGATAGAAAAATTAAAATGTCAAATTGCTAAATTACAATGTAGAATTTGCGAACTTGAATGTAATAGAGGATTTATAATTAATCCACAACCATGTTATCCACAAATTTGGTGTGATACTGGAACAGACGGAACAGGTATAAAAGTTACAAATTGTACAACAGGAGATGAATATAGATGTTAGAATTAATTGAACAATATTGGCCAATCGTAGTAGGTATAGTTGGAATAGTATATGGATATACGCAGCGTGTAAGTAAGAAAGAATTTGTAGACTTTATGGCAGATATAGAAGATGTTACTGAAGATGGTAATGTTTCTCCAGAAGAAACTATAAATATAATTGCAAAATTAATTAGAATATTTAAGGAGTGAAGCTCATGAGCTCACTCTTACTTTTACCAACTAATGCAGATGTTACTCTTATTACAGTTAATATATATCGTTCAGATACAATTGACGGAACGTATACCATTGTTGATACTGATCTTTCAACAATTCTTGAATATGTAGATATTACAGGGGATTATACAAAATTTTATAAAATATCTTTTACAGATGGTATTATAGAATCATCACTTACTGTTATTATTCCATTTGAAAAACAAGTTATAAATCTTGTTCGGAATTTAGTTCAAATACCAGAAGCGGATTTATCAGATGCAGTTATTATAAATCTTATACCAACTGCACAACATGATATTCGACTTGATATTTGCGAATATGTATATGGAGAAATATTAGTGTACTCAGCTGATGGTATATACACTCTTCCTAATAGATATTTTTATGATAAAAATAATGGTGGAGCCATATCTACACTGGATGTAGATTTTTATTTACAAACAATACCTGTGTATGCATATAGTGATAAAATTTCAATTATTCCAACTACAATTGATATTGATGAACGATATATAGAATTAAGTAGAACATTATTGGCAACAGAACAAATTAAAATGAACTATTATATGACTAGACGTAGAATAGAAACTGATAGTTTACTTACTATGCTTGTATATAAAATTGCGGCTAATCATTTTGAAGAACAGTATACATATGCAACTGGATCT
Organism: archaeon; assembly: GCA_013139905.1. Lineage (GTDB taxonomy): Archaea > EX4484-52 > EX4484-52 > EX4484-52 > B79-G9 > GLR112. Next base: position 7,258 of record WSZW01000108.1, on the reverse strand, counting down.
AGTAATGCGCAAAAAGTAAAAATTGGCGATATTACTATAGATACTGGTACAAAATCTGCAACATTATTAAAAGATACATACATGAAAGCAGAAGCTAAGTACACTAAATTAATAGATAATTTTAAACAAGGATTTTATCGAGCTAAAGAATAGAAAGGTTTATATAGGTTGGTTAAATACATAAAACATATATATAGTGAGGGGAAATTATTATTCCTCCAATTTTCCTATCACACAACAGGTGTATAATGATACAAGATATGACAGATGCAATTATTAGTATTTCATCTACGTTCACAAAACTTGTTGATGATGGATTTATAGATGCACAGGGATTTTGGACAAAAAGTTCAGATACAAGTATATCATTTAAAGGTTCATTACAACCTTTAACTTCTGAAGATTTACAACATATGAAAGTAGGACTTGTTGCTGCTGGTAAATCTAAATTATATGTACCAATATCTGAAACTGAACTTAATGTTAAGGATCGAGTTCAAGATCAAAATTTAACAATTTGGATTATTACTGATATTATTGATTATTCGCTTGATGGTGGATATAAAAAATACTTTGCAGAACGCGAGGTTATAGCATGAGTAGTTATAGAGATTCACTTAATCGTGTAATGAAAGAACTCGAACACGAAATTGATGACATGGCTGGTGTTATTGTTGCAGAATTTTCCAAAGAAGTTTCACTTGATATAGGTGAGGCGTGGGCATGGAAAGTCATTGATTTATTGCTTGATGATAGAATGCGAGATTTAAAATCGCAAACTATAGATAATCGTACTGAACGTGGCATATCTATTGCTGGTAATAGTAAAGTTTTAATTGAAACTGGTAAACTATTATCTAGTGTAAAAGTTGTTTATAAACATTTACCAGGCAGAGCTGATATACTTGAATTAGGTGTAGAGGAAAATGATATACACATTGCACATGGAACGAAGGGTGCAAAGTCCGTTAAAGCTTTAGCAGCATTACATGAATATGGATTTACAGCAAAGGGCACGGCTGTTCCAGCAAGACCAGTTTTTAAACAAGCAGCAATTGAAATTGGATATGAAGCAAATAAAATTATATCTGATGATTGGAATCATTTTATACATGGTAGAATTATTCAGAAATATATAAAAGGTGATAGTATTGTATCAGCTGGAACTAAATCTGGTATTAAATCTACATATAAAACAGATATAGGATTTACAGCAGTTGGTAGAATTAAACAAAATGGTACATCTTCAGAATTTTATTTTGAATGGGATGCGGCTGGTAAGAAATATATGCGAGGTAAGAGATGATACCTGCCGAACTTAAACGTACAATTTTTGATAATATTCCAACAGAATACACAGTTAATAATAATAATATAACTTCAATAAAGACTGTCGGATTATTTCCATTTAATACTTATAATGGAACTGTAGTAAATTTACGATTTCCATTAGATATGCTTCCATATTATAGATCTGCAGATGAAATGTATAATATTACAAGCGAAATTCTTACTAAAAGTAAAGTTTATCGTGGAACTGCTAGATTTATGATTGGATCAAATGATGTGACTACTACTATATCTGAAGAACATATTTATACAATAGGAACAAATATTTATACAACTAATCATAATCCTATTTTATCAGTAACAAGTCTTACTGCCGGTACAACTATATTTGTAGAAAATATAGATTATCGAATTATTACAAATAAATCACAAATTGAATGGATTGGAACTACTCCAAATGATTCAGAAACATTTACAATTAATTACTCATATCGTGAACGAGGATATTGGATTGCAACTGAAATTGCAGAATATCTTGCGAAATGGGTTGAATTAAACTTTCCAACTTATTTACATGAATATGGCGCATCAATAATTGATATATCAAGCGCTATAGATTTAACAGATGATATCGCTATTGATAATCTAAATATCATAACATTTGATGTCGATATAAGATATACATTTGAATGGTCCAGAGCATTAACAGATGAGGAAGGCCCCGTGATGAGCGGATCGGTGTTAACGATGTCTGGAAGCAATTACTTAGAAATACATACAATACCTTAAATATAATATAACGGAGAATCAAATTATGGCAATACAATTTGTTAATGTCACGGTTGATACAAGTGCACTTTATCAAGTACAAGCACGAGATTTCGGAACCGTTGCTATTGTCGGAACTGCTGTTGTTAGTGGATCATCTACTACACCAGTCAGACTCGGTAACTATGCAGAAGTAGATGCACTGTATCCAACTGATAGTGAATTATCAATTGGAGTTAAAAATGCATTTGCAAACGGAGCATCGAGTGTTTATGCAGTTAATCTTGGAGCAACTAAAAATCTTAATGCAGTAGAAACAGCTCTTGCAGAATTGGTTAATATAGATGTTCAGATAGTCGCTTTAGCAGCAACACCAGAAACAGATGCTATTGCATATATATCAGATGCATTAGCAGCACATGTAGATGCGGCTGGAACAGAACGAGTAGGAGTTTTCGCTCTTGATCAAGATGAAGATGCAGATACTGCACCTACAGCAATTACTAATATGCTTGCAGCAAATAAAACAAGAATGTTTGGTGTAGCACATAAGAGTGCATCAGATGTAGCACCATCTGTAGCTGGATTACTTGCTAGTATTAAACAGTGGGAATCCCCTATTTTAAAATCAACCTCAAATATTGTACAGACATCACAGTTTACAACTGCACAAATATCTTCTCTTGACACGGCGCAACTGAATCCAATTATTGATCCATTGTACTTAACAGGAACGGGATATGTACTTGGTACTGATTACACACTTGGTACAGTTGCAGGTGGAATTTACCGTGTAGATGTACGTAGAACTTTAGATGACATTACATATAAATTAAAAGCTGGTCTTACTAATCCAACCGTTATCGGAAATATTAGAATTAGTAAAACAGGTCTTTCAGTTTTAAATGGTAAAATGGGAGCAATTTTGCAAACTGCTGTTAATGCCGGAGAAATTGAATCGTATACAATTAATATACCTGTAATGTTAGCATTAATTAAAGATGTTAATTCGCGGTCAGATGCAGAAAATTTATTGATAACTACAGCACGGACCACAAGTACGGTTGATACAACAGTATCAGTAGAGTATTCTGGAACAACTCGTACAATTAATGTTGAACTTAAATTTACAGCATAGGTGATTTAATATGGCAGATTGGAATTCAAGATTGGTTGTTAAGTTTACAGTTGATGAAACTCAGGAAATAATTCAACCAATTGATAACTTTACACCAAAAATCGACACACCACACGATGTGATTGATAGTATTGATGCTGAAAACATTGGATTTGAAGCTAAAAGTCGAAGATTTACTTTCGATTTTACAGCTAAAGCTCTTAATGTTAACGTAATGCGAAATATGTTAAGTGCGGCAAAGAATCGTACTGAATTTAGTATAGATATTGAGGAACAGGATGAAAATGACCAATGGGCATTTAATTCTGTTGCATTTCCACGTTGTAAATTCACAAATGTAAGTCCTAGTGATATCTCAAATGATGGTTCTGCACCTGTAATGTCTTTTTCAGGTATCTGTTTAGATGTAACATTTGAAACAGATGATGGAACAATTTAAATATAAATACGGAGGCACTTTATGACACAAAAATTTAATATTAATACTCTTATTCAAAAGGGGAAAGAGTTAGTTTTCGAATATGAACTTCCGGCCGGTACTGTTTATTACCGTCCATTGACAGATTTAGAAATGGATGAATCTGAATCTCTTTTACTTACCACTATTACTGACCAAGCAACATGTGATTATATTATGAATCTTGGTGATAATAAAAAAGGAGATAAAGAAGAAGAAGATAAAGAAGAAGATAATAAAGATTCAATAGATATTGTAAATATCGATTTTACACAAATTGTACAAGGTAATGCTGCAGTTGCATGTAGTATTGTACTGACTGCAATACAAGATTTTTCTGATGAAAAAATTACGATTGATGATATTAGTAAACTTTCTGGTATCAAAGAATTAGCAGATGAAATTAAACGTGTAAGCGGCTATGATATGGATGTGATAGCCGAAGTTGAAGAATTTCGCGAAGACGAATAGAGGACGTCAATTAGATTTCCTCTTACATTCGGATAGATTACATTTTAGTTTATCAAAAAATATTTCAGAGTTAACGTATATACAAATTTATTTCATGCAATATTGTGCACAACGATATAGTGATGAAATGAAAGAAATGCAAGACGAAGAACCGAAAAATTTAAATTCAAATACATTTACAATAAAGTCTGGAGATAGTTTAGAATCGGTTCATAATAAAGTTGATATGATAAAAGGTATGTATTTATAGTTGGTATAATATATGGTCGTAGTTTCACCTATTAAAGTTCCTATCGAACCCATTATAAACAAAGCAGCTCTGCAGAAAGAGTTGGAAACAGCTGGAGCTACTATTAAAAATTTATTATCAGACAAAAATCTTGGTAGAACTGAAAAGCGTGATAAAATAGCAACGGAATTATTTAAAAGTAAAGAATATAAGTCTATAGATTCTGCTAAAATAGGCGCAACAAATGTTATGTATAGTGGACGTTTATCTAGTGCAAGAAAATTCTGGAATAAACTACATAGTATTGCTGTAAAATCAACAAAGAAAACCGAATCTGAAATAAAAGACGCAAATAAAAATATTCGTGAACATTTTGAAACCGGTTTTTCAATGCATATTTTACAGATATATGCTGCTCCCGCTATTCGTGCTGTAAATGCTGCTCTTAAACAAACTATTACTACTTTCTCTGAATTTGATAAAGTATATACAGATTTTATAGTAAAATCTGAAGAGTTCGGCGATGTAATGTCTAGAACTGAACTTTACGCTCTATCAGTAGGAGAAGTATTTAGTGCAACAGACTTTGCACAAGCAGCTGAAAGATTTGCTGCATCTGGAATAGATGTTACTCAAAATACTGATGCGCTTCGTAAATCACTTGAACTTGCATCGATTGCAAATATTGATTATAATGAATCGTCTAATGTGTTAATTAAGACGATGCAAGCATACCATATACCTCTTAGTGAGGCAGCTCGCATAACAGATACAATGGTTGGGGTTGCAAATGCATCGACAGCTGAACTTAAAGATTTATCTTCATGGTTTGGATATGCTGCTAATAGTGCATATATTGCTGGAACAACCGTAGAAGAATTTTCAACTATTCTTGGTGTACTTTCATCTACAGGTATGAAAAACGTTGGTGCTGCAACAAGACAACTATTTACTCAATTCCAAAAAGAAAGTGTACGAGATAATTTCCGTGGAATGTTTGGACTCGATGTCGATGAAGATTTCCGTGATATGGATGAAGTTATTAAAAAATTGCGTGCATATACACAAGCCAGTGGTGATTTAAAAGGGGTTAGTCGTGAAATAGCAGTTGCAATTGGCGGAAAAGTTACAGCACAGAATGCTCTTAATAATTTACTTGGTGCTGAAGAATCATTGTGGCAAAGTGTGAGTGCTGCAAGTATGAAAGCCGGTACGACTGCAGAATTATATACTAAAATTACTGACAATGCATGGCATTCGCTTGAACGAATAAAAAATTCGCTCGAATTAGTTATGATACAATTCGGTGAAATGTTTGCTCCAATTTTAAAAGTTATTAGTGCAGGACTTGAAATGTTTGTAAAATCTTTAATAGCAGTTCCATCAATTATTAAATCTACATTTGGTGTAATTATATTAACTGCCGCTACAGCACTTGGAGCAATAGTAACTGTCGCTTTAGCATTTACTGGTGCAATTTCAATTGTAACTGGTGCAACACAGTTACTTACAATTAGAACTGAACAGGCTAGCATGACCAATGCACGTGCTAGGGATGTATGGGTAAATCTTACAACTGCAATTTGGAATTATAATGTAGCATTATTTTCGACACATAAAACTCAAGCAACATCTACTAAATTAACTGAAAATCAAACAAGAGCTAATGTTACTCTTTCCACATCGTTGAAAACTGCTCAGGCTATGGCATATGGATTTATGGGAGCAATGATTGGATTTGGTATCCAAGCATCTGTAACTGCCAAACACATGTTTGCAGAAGCTAAATTAGTTAACTTATTAACAGCTGCTTGGATTGGATATCATGCTGCTAAATTTGGTGGCCCACTAGCACCATTTATTGCTGTAAGTGCAGCAGGGGCATCTCTTGCTTATGGAGAAAGTCAAATACATCGTGCTGAAATTGCATATGGTATGGAACGTAGAGCTGGAGTTGGTAGTAATACATATATTAGTCATACATACAATGTTGAAATGAGTGGTGTAAATAATCCTGAAGATATGATTACACAACTTAATACGTTTGGAGACTTTACTGTTACTGGAGTTAATAATGGCTGAATATAAATTTTCAATACTAGAATATACACCAGTTGATAGTGATATTAAAAAACAAGTTGTAATACCAACTATTCAAGATATATCAATAACTGATACAAATACCGTTTTATCTAAACCGACAATTACTGGTCAAACTGTTTCACAAACATCTACACGTAAACCAACAGCTGTAACTATTAATATATTATTGCAAACGGATCAATCTACATATACATACCTCGAACAAGAATTTACAACTAAAGAATTATTAAATGATTTACGAGCTTTATCTGATAGTACTTTAATTTTCGATCTTATAACAACTAATACAGATTTAAATAATTCATTATCTGATTTAGTAATATTATCTAAATCATTTTCTCAAAGTGCAACACGACGAAATTCTATTGTATGTACTTTAAATTGTACTGAAATTAGATTTGCAGAAATTGGTTGGAATTTAATACCTAAAGTAGAAGTACTTGGTGTAGATGTTACAACTGAAGAAGATATTGAGCAAATTATTCCATTAACAATGGATATGCAAATTGATGGTGAATCTAAATTTGAATATTCAAAATACTTAACATTTTTAAATTTGAATCCTCCTTCTATTACCGGTGAATTTGTTACATCAAAGCGAGGATGGTCAGATATTCCGCCATACTATTTAGCACTTAATACACCAATAGATTTAACTAATACCGAAACTACATATTTAATTGATACGTCATTTAAATTGGCTGTATGGGGAGAATATATTGATAATGAGATTGGAACTAAAGGAGAACAAATAGTTGATTATGCAAATTTTGGCACAATTAGAATTAGAGTTTATCCAGAA
>WSZW01000063.1 GCA_013139905.1 archaeon | reverse complement strand
GATCAAATAAGGTTGAAAATGTGACCGTATATAGGGATACTACATATACTAATGATACTTTTTTAGATGTTATTGCGAGCATATCTTTTGATGATTTTTCAATGACTGAAAATGTTACGTTTTTGGTTGACTTTTATGGTAATGGTACTTATTTTGATATTACGCCAAGATATTTAAATGGGTCTATAGTATCTGGTTATGGTTGTAAAGATTATACTTTTAGTGTAAATATGACTGGTATTGATGATTCGCTTAATGATATGACAAGTGCAATATTTGGTGTGTGTCAGAATGATACTGATTCAAATACAAGAATTGATTCTTTTTTGTGGACTCAGCCAATTTTAACTGGTTTTGGGAGGAATTATTCTATTGTAAAATATAAGATATTAAGTTCTGCAAATTCTGAATCTGTATTAAAAGATGAGTATGTTACAACTCCTTTGTATTTTGGGGAAATGGTAAATTATACTGTTAATGTGACGGATTCTGATGGGGATTTTGTGAATGTAACTTTATGGACTTCAAAAGATAATATTACTTGGGTTAATGGTAGTCTTGTTTCTTTATTGCCGCCAGATATAATAATGTTTAATAAAATAACGGATAATACTTGGACGGGTACAAATTATTATTTGTTTGAATATCAGGATGTTAATTTTACTACTTATGAACCTATACGCTCAAAGAAGAATACGACGATTTATGTTGGTCCTGTAATATTAAGGCATAATATAACGGTGTATAATATAACGTTAAATGAAAGTGTTATGAATCTTCAGGACACGGCATCTAAAATTGTGGTATATGTTAATGATACGTATATTGATTCTCCTGTGAATAATACTATACAATGTTTGCTTTGGATTAAGACAAATGGGATTTATGAGATGAATTCTAATATAAGAGTTCCAAATTCCAGCGGTTATTGTGTTTTTAGTCTTTATCAGGAAACATATGAACCGGGAATTCATGAATGGAAAGTAAATATTTCTCAAAGTGTTTATTATGGAGCCAATACAACTGATATTTTTATTCTAAATTTTTCAAATGAGCTTGTTGCAACTGTTGATTTTGAACCTTTAACTCCCGGGGCGATTTATAGAAATAATATTACTCATTCAATGCAAAATTTTGTGAATTGGACGGTTACTAATATACGGGATGCTAATGGTAATCCTCTTTTGAATGTGTCGTATAATGTAACTTTTGATGGTTTAGAAATAGATTCAGGTGTTTTGTTATTTACGAATTATTTTAATGGTAGTTATAATATCTCTTCGCAATTAGGGATTGGAAGTAAAGAATTGAAAGTTTTTGTTGAAAAAGACGGATATGGGAATTATACTTATAGTGAATTTTTTGATGTTTATGGGGATTTGAATATCAATATAACTCAACCTTTGAATAATAGTATTGTATACAAAAATTTTCCGAATAATACGATTATGATTAAAGCAAATGTTACTGATGAGTTGAATAATACTATAGATACTGCGAGTGTGATTTTTAATATGCCTGTTGGAAGTTGTGTTTCGGGTGTTATTAATGACGGTAGTGGTATATATTCTTGTGATTATATGCCTGATTTAGGGCTTGTGACGGGTAATTATAGTTGGTCTGCAAATGTTACGACGTCATATTATAATAGTACAAATTCTTTTGTGTATACAATATATATACGGGATAATCTTACTGCTTCTGTAAATATTACGCCTGTATCGCCCGGACCGTTATATAAAACCGGAAGTGAAAATCTTTCAATAAATTGGTCTTTTGATTCAATTACTGATGGAATATTGCCTATTGATGATGTGTTTTATTATGTATATTTTGATTCAAATATTGTTGATTTTGGATTGTCAAATAGTACGGGTGCAAATGGAACATATTTTGTAAATTCAACTGATAGTGTGGGTGGGCATATGTTTAGAATTATTGTTGGTAAAGATACCTATCGAAATTATACGTATATTACATCTTATGATGTTGCAGGTATTACGAATATAACTATTGTATCTCCAAGTAATCTGAGCGTCATATATAAAACTGAACCAAATAGTACAATTGTCTTAAAAGCAAATGTTACGGATGAGTTTGGAGTGCCAATAAATACGTCTTTAGTGACATTTTATATGCCTAGTGGGTATTGTTTGTATGGTGTTTTGAATGAAGGGAATGGTATTTATAATTGTACGTATGAAGTAGGATTGGCAGCATTACTTGGGTCTAATTTATGGTATGCTAAGGCAACAACTTCTGGGCTTAATGATGCTTATACAGAAAATAATACACTTATTGTAAGTGATAATATTACTGCTACAACAACATTTTTGCCTATAGGGGATATTTATCGATATGTTAATTCTTTGGGAAATACTAGTATAAATTGGTCTGTAATTAATATAAGGGATTTAAAACTTGGTGGAAGTGTTTATAATGTTAGTTATTTTGTGTATTGGGATTTAAAACTTATTGAAAATGGGATAACAAGTAGTGATATTAATAGTACCTTTGATGTGCCTTTTAATGATACTGTTGGTCAGCATTCATTGAAAATAAAGATGAATAAAACAAATTGGCATGATTATGTTGTTGCACAAAATTATGATGTTTATGGGACACTTAATGTGTCTATAATTTCTCCGCAAAATAATTCTAATGTGTATAAAAGTGGTGCGAATTCTACAGTGGTTTTGAAACTAAATGTTTCTGATGATTTAGGTATTGCTGTAACTGATGCATCTGTTGTGTTTAATATTCCGGCAGGGCAGTGTCTTTATGGTGTTTTAAATGAGGGTAATGGATTGTATAATTGTACATATGAGCCATCATCTATTCTTCCTGTTGGTAATTATACGTGGTCTTCTAATGTGTCAAAAGTAATGTATGAATCAGTGCAATCTGATTTGTTAAATCTTTTTGTGTATGATCGAGCAACAATAAGCATAATAAATGATGGGTCTTCATTTAATAGAACTTTTGGGGCTACATTTAATGCTCAATTAGAAAAACAAACGTTAGGAAATATAAGTCAATTAGGAATTAATTGTTCTTGGTATGTTGGGGGTAGTTATAAGAATACAACAATTACAAATGCTCAGGGTATTTGTTCATATAGTCTTGATACGGGGTGTTTAACGTCATATATTCCAGAACAATATTCTGTTTTGGTAGAGTTTAATGGTTCTTTTATTAATAATTATGAGATACTTAATAATTCATCTTTAGGTAGTTTTAATGTTGTTGATAATACGACTATAAATATTACGTTGCCAAATGGTGTGTTAACATATAATACTGGAGATATAATTGATTTGAATTCTACATTTAATGATTCTTGCGGTGTTGTTGATTCGTTAACACCTTATACTATTTATTGGAATTTTGTTGATGTTGATACTGATAAAATAATTAGTACTGGTAGTGAAGGTACTTGGACTGTTACGAATGATGCATATGGAACATCGATTATATCTGCTTATGTTGATTCACTTTATTATTTGTATTCCGAGGATAATATTGGATTAAGTATTGGTGATGTTCTTAATATTGATTTATTGAGTGTGGGGAGTACTTTTAATCGAACAATGGCTGTTATTTCGGGAGGTGAAAATTTTACATTTAATGCTAGAATTGAAACGGGTAATGGTGTTGAGGTAAATGCTTCGGGGTATAATGGCACTTGGTCGGGGTATAATTGTTCGTGGTATGTTGATGATTCTTTTATTGGTAATTCTACGACTGATGCTAATGGTACTTGTAATTATGATTGGAATGCAAGTTGTAGTTTTAATCCTAATTCATATAATGCAAAAGTTTTGCTTTCCGGAAATGTGACACCTGATTATCCGGTGTTTCAGAATGTAAGTGAGGGGTTGGTTTATCTTAAAGATTCGCCAAGCGTGATTGTGGTTTCGCCGTTTGAAAATGATAGTTATGATTATCTTGATACAATATTGTTAAATGCAACTGTAGTTGATAGTTGCGGTATAACAAATGAGTCTATGGGTTATTCATTTAATTGGCTTTTTTCGGATATTGATAATCCGTCATATACTTTGGGAACTGTTAATGAATGGATTGTTCCTTCATTTGCATTTGGTGATTCGAACATAACTGCAACGGTATTACATCAATATTTTTATCCGGTATATAATATAACTCCTGTTGATGTTATAAGAACAATATATATATCGGATTTTAATGTACCTCCTGTGATGTTGAAAGATAGTGAAAATAATATTTCCTGTTCTGTCAATATGAATGGTATAATCGATATGTCCGGTTATAATGTGACATTTTATATTGATCAGAATTATACTTTGCCATATATGCGTCAAACAAATATGACGGGTACTGCTGTTTTTACATGGAATACAACGGGATATGTAGAAGGACCGCATAATGTTGAGTGTAATCTTACTAATGATATTGAAAATGGTTTTTATGCCAGTAGCGTTTATGCTGAGTATTATCAGATAAGAGAAACAATGATTCCTACAGATATGAATATTTCTGCTTATTTTATTGATAATCGTGAAATTAATCTTTATGATGGCGGTCATTTTGTTGATGAAAATACAGTGTATCGAAATTCAATGGCACCAATGTACGAGCCTGATGTTTTGTTTCTTGCTGCAAATATAACTACTATTTGGTCTAGTGGTCCTAAAGCAGGTCAATTAAAAGATATTGATAATGTAACTGTATATTTTAATATACTTAATAAAACAACGGGTGAATTTATCGATAGTATAAATTGTATTACGAATATTACTGAATATAATTTAAGAGGTACTACACCACCAGATTATGTGCAGGAAAATTTTTGGGATAATTATTGGAATTATGTTTGTCTTGCGCAGTGGAATCCTGATAATTCTATAGATGTTGGAGAATATACGTTAAAAATAAATGTTACAAAATTTGATTCTCCCGGATGGTCTACTTCAAATGTGAGTGAAAATATAATTGTTATGGGTTTGTTGAATGTGACAATTATAGATCCTATTGCACCTACAGATTCTACAGAATTTCCTACAGATGGTTCGTATTTGCTTAAGGTAAATGTGTCTGATGATGCGGGAAAGGTTATAAATCCGTCAGATGATGTTAATGTTACGTGGTATTATGAATTGAGGGATTATTGTAGTCCAAATCTAATTGGTGAGAATATCTCTGGTATTTCGTATAATTATGATTGGAAACCATGGAGTTATATTTCGGGGTCGTGGCTTTGGGATACATGGGAAGTTCGTGCAAAAGCATATGGTAATTATTATGAGACAGATAGTATTTGGACACAGGCAACGTATAATAATGGTGGTAATTGTCTTTTTAATGAAGATAATCGTTTGCATTGGGATAGAAAATATCCTAACATTTATGATAGGATGAAAACAACTCTTGTTATTCCATCAGAAGATATAACTGAGCGAAATCAGACAACAGAACTTGTTACTTTTGTATGTCGTGTTGAACGGATAAATGATAGTTATGATATGTATACAGGGTATCCTGTAAATCTTATTTGCGAAAATTGTGCGGATGCGCAAAATCAGGTTGAATTTCAGAATACCACGGATAATGGTGGAGAGGCATATTTTTATCTTAATTTTAGTAATGAAAGTGTTGGTGGCGGATATAAATATAATATAACTTGTGAGATTGAGAATTATACTGCACAATTTAAGACTGAAGTGCCATATAATAATCATACTAGAGAAATAATGGTTGTTGATAATCTGGGCAGTGGTGGCGGTAGTTGTAATTTTGATGGTTTCTGTAATGTTTCTGCAAGTGAGACATGTTCTACATGTCCTGAAGATTGTGGTTTTGAGAAGTTGCCTGAGGCATATAAGTTTCCGATTGGAAGTGATGGATGCGGTTGTAATAATAATTATATTTGTGAGACGTTATATGAAAGTACTACCAGTTGTGGGGATTGTGATGCACAAGAACCAGTAGCACCGGATATTAAGGATAATCAATCTACATCTTATTATGTGCGTTCTTTAGGTACTTTTATGAATATAACTGCTGATGTTAGAGATCTTAATTCTGATTTAGAATATGTGTGGTTATATGATAATGAGACTTTAAGTTTTGAAGGATTTATGACAACAATTGACGGCGGACCTTTAAGTTCATGGAGGTCTTTTAAGATAAGTAAAACATTTACGATAAATACTACATTTATAATTAAGGCAAATGATACGTTTGCTAATGTTAATGATAGTCAGATTATATTGTTGATGCTTGATGATACTCTTCCTATAATAATTAATTTTGGAACTGATGAGTCTGATAATATTGTTAAAAATGCGCAGTTAATTAGATATAGTACTAATACTACAGATAATACCGGGTTGTTTTCTTCTGTTCGTATAAATGGTACTGATATGGTAAATGGAACCGGGGATGAATGGAGTGTTATAACAACACCTGCAATGCTTGGATGTACGCCAAATACGAATTGTACTTTGATGGTTGTTGTTTCTGATATTGCACAAAATATACAAAATGATACGATTGAAATTGTTGTGGATGATACTAATCCAAATATTTGGGGACTTAGTTATAATACTACATTTGGTAATATTTCAAAATCAACAACTTTATTGAATATAAGTGTGTATTCAAATGATACGGATGGAGTATATGGTGATTTGTTTTCTGTTAAGTTAAATGATACTGTTATGAGTTTGGGTGGTGGGGAGTTATGGTCTGTTTTGGGTACTCCTTTATCTTTTGGTTGTGTTGCAAATACGGTTTGTTCTTTATCAACTGTATCAACAGATTATGCAGGTAATAAAGAAAATATTTCATTTGTTATTACGGTTGATGATATAAATCCAACTATTTGGAATTTTAATTCAAATGCTACGAATAATATTTCTTCAACAGAGGTGCCTGTTAATTTTACGGTTTATTCTGCGGATGATGATGGGCTTTTTGGAAATGTGAGTGGCGTAAATATAAATGGTACGGCTGCAATATATGCCGGTGGTGATTTATGGTATGTTGTTTCAAATCTTTCATCTTTTGGTTGTTTGAATGAAGGACCTTGTAGTTTGGTTGCTGTTGCTTATGATCAGGCAAATAATTCAAATAGTATTTTTTATACGCCAATAATTAATAATTCGTTGCCAAATATAACAATTACTTTGTCTCAAAAGGTATTTGATGATTCTCCTGATTTTTCTGTTGAAACTGATGAAGATGCGAATTGTACTTATAAGACTGATTATAATCCGTTAACATATACTTTGATGGATGTTAGTAATGGTTTGAATCATAATCAGACAATTCCGACTCAGAATGTAACTTATATTAGTACAAATGGAAAATATAATTATATACAGCATCATGATTACATGAATGGAAATCATACGCTTTTTGTTAATTGTACTGATATGGTTGGGTCTGTATCTTTAAAACAGCAAAATTTTGTGATAAAAACACCGATACGGGATAGAGTATTTTATCAGGAAGGAAATAAAATTATACTTAATTTAATACTTAATAAGACTGGACTTGATTTGAGTGTTAATTTTTCAAAGTTGGATTCGGGATATAATAATAGTAATAATGAATCTGTGACTGATTTGGGTGGCGGGAATTATTCTATTGAGTATAATGTTAGTTCTGGAAATACATATTCTAATTCTCATAATTTGGTTTATGTGATTGTTAATGATAGTGGAATTGTATCTTCAAATACAACTATTTATATACCTTATCAAAAGCAAACTTCGTGGAGTTGGGATGATGTAAATGATGTGCTTACCTGTAGGGGGGGTAATCCCGGATGGTATTTTGATGAGGTTAATTGTAATTGGGATGCAGATGTTAATTTTGCTAATAAGAAAAATGCCGGAGCTCCAAGAGAAGAGCAGTGTGAAGATGGTTTAGATAATGATGGTGATGGTAAGACGGATTGTGTTGATACTGATTGTCAGGCAATATTTTATACTTGTAGAGAGAATGCCGGTATTGATATGGCTATAACTCTTTATGATCCTTGCGTAAATAATGTTTGTGATATTTCTCTTGGTGGAACAATCATACATTTTCTTCAGAAGGTTAAGCCCGGGGAATATTTCAGAGCACGATTTGTGCAGAATAATCTTGTTGATAAGGCCGTTTTGCTTCAAATAAATAATATTACTGAGAATTTTACTTTGAGTGATGTTAATACTACAATTGTGCAATTGCCGACAAAAATAACATCATCTACATCTGTTACATCTAGGTCATATACGCCTGATGGAGAGTCTAGTAATGATACATTTACAGGTAATTTAAAGGAATATATCGGGGTTAGAATACCAAATGATGGATCACTTGTAGGGGTATATGATACACAAGAGTTTGTAAGAAGTATTGATGATGATGATTCAATTCAGCGGTCTACTTATCTTTTTAATGTTGATTTTTCGGCGATTGTAAATGAATCTGATGGTGGTAGTGATTATTGTAATGATACAATTGATAATGATCTTAACGGATTTGTGGATTGTGCATTGAATAATTGGGATGTTTCTTGTAATAATACGATTGTGTGGTTTGGTGGAATTAGTGGGTTTTGTGAACTTGGAGGTGAGCTTAATTGTACGGATGGTTTTGATAATGACCGAAATGGTATTGCTGATTGTGCGGATATTGCTTGTGATACGAAAATAGGAAATTCAACAAATGCAACTCATACATGTCAGTTTGGATTTGAGACAAATTGCGTTGATGATTTTGATAATGATGGAGATACATTTACTGATTGTGGTTATGGGAGTGCGAATGGCGGGGATTATGATTGTTCTGGAAATCCTATATGTCCTGTAAATGAAACATGTGATACACGGACATTACAAGTAAATAATTCGTGGTGTTCTGATGGTATAGATAATGATCTTGATGGATATACAGATTGTAATTTTGTAAATCCTGATACTGTGTGTAATAATACGATGGTTACTATTGGTATTGAAACCGGTATGTGTCAAATTGGGT
>WSZW01000005.1 GCA_013139905.1 archaeon | reverse complement strand
CTTTAAATTGTTTTTCGTAATATTGTAGTTCATTTTCTATATCTTCGAGGCGTGTGTAGAATTCATTATTCTTTGCAGCCTTTGCTTTATTTAGGTTTGTGTTGTTGCTCATCTACATCCACCTAATCTTCTACTTTAACTTCGTCACCGTCTATTATTATATTAATAACTGCAGCATCTTTCTCTTCCGATTCATCTACGATTTGTCCAAGTTCTTTAATCCATTCAAGCATTGTAGTTTTATCTTCTTCTAAATAATCTTCTTTAACTTCAATTGCCCGATTTACTCTTCGTAATATTCCAGCCTTAGTATTCATTTCATTTTCGAGTGTTAGTTTATCAACAAATGTTCTAAATGTTCTTTCTTCTGTTTCACCATCTCTAAATGCCATCCAGGATTTAACAGTTTTATGTGCAAGTTTAAATCTATCTGCTGTTTCTTGATAAGTATGACCATTTGCAAGGTATTTTGCAACTCGCTTTTTCTCTTTAGTCATTACCATTTTCTTTGGAATTGTCATTGAATTTTCTCCTGTTTGTACTATTAAAATACCCCGTAAAATATGGGGTTTATTATGGGTCCCTAGTTCATGTAAAGTGAATCATTATCAATTATTTCAGATAGTAAGGTTGAAATACGGTAAATTTGGTTAACGTGATATTCTAATTTTTTACTATAAGTGTTGTTAATAGCAGTGAGTATGTTAAATTCTGTGTCTTTCATTACATAACTCATAATACCAATAATTATATTTTCCCATTGAATGTTATTAAACAGAACCTTATTATTTTCACCACTGACCATTTTATAAATTCTATTCAAATCATCAGATTGGTTAGGTGTTAAATTGTAAACTGAACTCAATAATTTAATGAATGAATACCTCTCTGTTTTCATCATATCAGGTTCGTATGTGATTGTATCGCGTATGTTAATTCCGGCGCTTCTTTTCATACTCATGTTATCACCAATCGATTGTAAGTCCGTAATACCATTGCATTACTTTAAGATTTATTTCCTGCATTAGTTCTGGACGGTCATGTGCGTGCCATACAGATTTGTGTAAATTAGCAGGGATATTGATTGCAATTCTATGATCTATCTCACCTGTTTCGTTGTCGTACACATGTAGATGATGCAAATGACTTCCTGGAAATGATTTGTTAATTGGTTGTGGATTTCCCCAACCTCTGCGTTTCGACTGTTGATTGTGTCTACATTTACGTATAATTTCGGGATTGTTTATACAATATTGTTTGCGATATTCAGGATGTTCTTTTATCCATTTAGCGTTGTTTAATTTAATTTCTTCTTTGTGTGTATCACTATATTGTTTAATTTCTTCTTTATGAGTCTCACGATATTGTTTGCGATATTCAGGATTATCTTTTTGATATTGATTGTAATAATTAGGATGTTCTTTTATCCATTTAGCGTTGTTTAATTTAATTTCTTCTTTGTGTGTATCACTATATTGTTTATTACAATCTCGACATTGATGTTGTTTACCATCCTTTCTTGTTTTATTATTGCTAAACGCATCTAAATCTTTTTCGATACCACATTTACTGCATATTTTTGTTGTCATTTAATCACTTCTCGAATTATAAAAAGAAAGGTGAATTCGAGTACACCTTTCTAATTAAAGTAAATCTGTTTATAATTTGATTTGGATGTATAATACAGACGATTATATTATACACCCAGGACCTAATGTATATTTCACTTGTCCTCATTACTTAGATGATGTTACCAGTTGAAACATAGTATATATAGTTTTCCCTTAAATACCATATTTAACCTAAATTTCCCTAAATATTTGCAAATTTTAACGTTATTTTGGCTAATTTTAACGTTAAAATTTCAATAATTTCATCATATTTTACTAATATGCGCAACTCATTTGAGATATTATTGTGTGTAAATATTTAAATCAAGTAAAATTGCGTTAAACCATATCTATTAATCTTACCATACTATACAACGCGCTTCATACTTATAACTACTTCGCTTGAAATAACAGTCCAATATTATACCTAAATTTGGCACCACTGACCCTCTCAAATAAGGGTTAAAAAGTGCCATTTTGTACACGACAATCGTTTCTAAGCGACTTTAATTATCGAGGTATAGTCTAGTATGTCTCGATAATTAAGTCTTCACCACGAGCCTAATTTTATTTCATACAGGTTGAAATTCATTTCATACAGGGTGAAATTGGTAGTTCTTTACAGTCTTTACAAAATTTATTGTATTTTAAAAATTGTACGCCAATTTCACTTCCAACTTTATTGCAATATACAACAACTGGCTCTTTACTATTACTATATAACATGTCGGATGTGTATCCAAAATACTGCAATGTTTTATGTTCATTTATTTCCATTTTGCTCACCTTTATTATTACTCGGTACGAGTTAGTTGTACGTGTTTGTTGAATAGTAAGTAAATATCAATCGGACACACCAGCATTCATTTAAACAACTAAACGTTTTAATTGATTTGTTTGAACCTGAGTCCGTTTAAGATTTACTTACTATTAAATTAATATGTACACAACCGTTTGTACCAAACAATCTTATTAATAGGTACAAATTGTATTAAATTATAAGTCAATAATTTTTGTCCTCATTACTTTGATGTAACTGCCAGGCAGTTAATAGTATATAAAGGTATGTATTGCTATACACAAATATGTACTTCAATGTACATATGTGTACATTGGGATTGCTTTAAATTGCCGCATATTTGGTACATAATTTATAACGGAGTTAATAGTTGTACCACACCACTTACAATTTATTTTATTTTTTAGAACATTTTTTTATTTTTGAAATAAGCAATGTAATCATCAAAAAAAAATTTCAAAGAACAGTTAAAATCGAAAACCAAATCGCAAATT
>WSZW01000092.1 GCA_013139905.1 archaeon | reverse complement strand
CGTCCTGTTCTGGTTGATTCTTCAGAGAGAATAGAATTAACACTTGCATCCGATACGGATGGTGATTATTGGCAGGGTTATATTTCTACTGTCGTTTTGGGTGATTATTCTGTTGATGATTTAATACATTCTACGGGTGTTAAATATTCTATCAAATATAAATCTGAAGTCGGTGATTTTGTTACCGATTTAATGCCTGTTTCATGTGATAATAATTTTCAACCAACAGTTACTTTATTGGGTTTTCCATTATTTAATGCTTCTACTTGGATTATTTTAACAATACTATATCTTTTATTTAAATGGAACTCTTGGGCTAGACAACATAAAAATTATAATTTAAGTAAATAGTTTTAAAGTTACGCCATTAACTTAACCTATGGTGCTTGGAAATAGAAAATCCATTAAAATAATACCTAATTGGCTTTTTAAGAGATATATTTATATTTGGATTAGATTTAAAGACAAATCTTTCAATATATTAGATGTTAAACAAGAATTTAAGAAAACGACACATCAATCATTAAATGAACTTGTTGTTAGTGGTTGGTTATTGAAAGATACTAATGATTCAAGTGCATCTTATCGTGCGTTATCACCGCAAGAAATTATGGAATATATATATTTTGATTCGTTCATATTGGCATAAGTCATTAGCTTTATATATTTAAGTTATTAACTTAGTGTATGGATAAACCTTTACCGCGTTGGTTATTTAAACAATATTCTAATTTATGGTTTAAATTTAAAGATAAAGAAATTACGATGAAAGAGATTAAACCATTATTTACTAATAAATCTTCTGGTACTTCTATGACTGACATGGTTGAGTGTGGTTGGATAAATAGACTTTCTACGGGGGTATATAAATTAAATTCTCCCGATAAAATGACAGAGGTTATTGCTCGTGCGAAATAAATTATTAGGTATATTTTTAATGTTTTTATTGTTAGGTATGATGCCTGCGTTTGCAGTAATTCAGGATAGAGGTATTCAGACATCTATTACAACCTCTATGAATGATGATATTTTATCATCTATTGCTAACTTAGACAAAACGCTTTCTGCTCTTAACAGTAAATTACCGACATTAATCGAAGCACGATTTAATTATTATGAGAGTATACAACGTCAAAATCAAGTTAAACAAGTGATTGCGGAACTTGGTGCTTTCATTATCGCACTTATGGTGTATGCTTTGATTCGTAATAAAAATGACCGTGATAAAGAACGCGTATTAACTCGTTCAGAGCAGATACTTACAAATATTGAAAAACGTATACATAAATTAGAATCTGCGGATGAAGTGAATGTTAATGTTGTCGAAACTAAATCAAGTATAGAGAAACCAATCGAATCTAGACAATTATCTTTATCTAAATTGTATGAGAAATATCAACTTAGTACGGATATTGACCCTACGGAAATTTATTGTCCTATTTGTACGGATAAAATGGCTAAAGGGTCTTTTAAATCTGCGTGTAGTTCTTGTTTGTCTTTAATTACCTCATTACTTGAATTACAAAATAAAGAAAAACTTCTGATAAAAAAACAACTAAAATTAGGTTTTTGTTCAAAGTGCGAACCTGCCGTAAAACGTGGTGGATTACAACGTGATTTTATTTTATGTGATGAGTGCATGAAATTATTAGCACCTAAACCAAAAGATAAAGTTGTTAAATCTATTGAGAAAAAAGAAAAGGATGTAGTTGAAACTATTCATAAAGTAAACTTTCCTGACGGCGTGACTGACGAAGAAAAAAGGGCGACTAAACCAATTATATTTTCTGATGTGAAACAACAAAAATTAAAAACTATTAAAAAGTCTAAAAAGTCAGTAGTTAAAAATAAAAATAATAAAGATAAATTCTTGGGGATTGATATGTTATGAGTGACTTAAAACAAAAGATACCTTTTATGTTTGCATTACTTTTAACTGCTGTTTTTATTTTATCTTTTTTAACATCTGGTTTTTTAGGTATTTTATCAGTAATTAAATCAATGTTTTATCTATTAATGTTTTGTGTCATTGTAGGATTAGTTGTTTATTCCGTATGGGAATTATTTTTAAAAAAACATAGAGTAGATATTAATTATGTTAATTTTCAAAATTTAGTTGCTTCTTCAAGAGTTTCAAAACCGCCAATGCTTAATGAATTACATCTTTTAGGTGATAGAGACCATCAAAGTAGTCCGTTAGGTGAAATTATTGGATACTGTAGAATTAAAAATATTGCATCTGGTGAAGATGAAGATGTATTTACTATACAAAAAGCAAGATATCCATTTTCTATGTTTTCTGACCCCATAGTTATTAGGACTAAACCTCACGACCACACATCGTTAATCGGTGATGTTTATTTGAGGGGTATTTCAATTATTAAAATCGGTACATTTTATTATCTTAATACATATATGGCTGATGTGGATAGTGTTGATAAATCTCAAGTAGCTGAAGCTGTAAGACTTGTTGCAAATGATAATCTAGCACATATTAAAACATTAATTGACTTAGCATCTGGTCTTGATTCAGAACATAAAAAAATGACCGAATCTAAAAATTTAATGGTATTGCCTATGCAAGGGCAACAACAAAATAATTAGGTAAGTTTATGTTATCCGAAGATGTAGAAAAATCATTAAATCAAGAAGATTTAGATAGATTGTTAGAAATTGAATTAGAGAATAAAAAAGAAAAATCAAGGCAATTAAAACATTATGAATCATTAGATTATGATTCTGATGATAATAGTTTATCTTCTAAACCTGAACCATTAAAAGTATCGGATTATGTTAATTTACACCCTCATCTTTCTGATATTTCATTTCAAAGGTCTGGCGAATTATTAGATTTAAAAATATTAAAAGAAAATATATATTTGAAATCAAAACGAATATATGTTGGCGGTTTGTTATTCGGCATAATTATTTTTGTTTTAGGTGTTATTTAATGTTTATAGACTCTAGAGAAAGTCCATATCATAAGATTATATCTTTAGATGAAAATTCACCGCAATATTATCCGACATTATTTAAATTGTCACGATTAATTTTAAATGAAAAACAATTATCTGGCATGGATTCAAAGATTGAAGTTCTTGAAACGGTTTTAGGGGCTAGTATTCAAGCGATTTTGATTACATTAATGAATTTTAACGATGCCAGAGCATATTTTAAACATTTTGTGAAAAATGATAAAGGATTCACTATTGAAGTTAAAATTACTCGTTTCGAGGTTATGGCAAAACTTGAAGAAATTAGACAATATATATTTAATGAATTACGAGTGATTCAAGAAGAAATTAGATTTTCCAAAGTTCCGCTCGCAGTTTAATGGTCTCTCGCAAGACGGCGATGTGGGGTTTTCTTAGCCACGCCCCACATTTGCTTTTTTTAATGCAAATCTTTATATGTAGGAGAATTAAAATTATACTTATGAAAAAAATATTTTTTAATTTGTTTTTATTTATAGTTTTATTTAGTTCTAGTTCTATAGTTTATGCTGTAGCCCCATTAATTACAGTTGTTGCACCGACTAACACTTCTTATGATGATACTACAATTACGGTTAATGTATCTGCGAATGATACGATTGATACGTGGTGGTATTCGTTAAATAATGGTTCTAATGTTACTTACACACCAAATAATACGATAGTATCTATTTTAGGGTCTAATAATATTACTTTTTTCGCTAATATTAGCGGTGGTGAAGTGGGTATTTCAGATATAATTTATTTTTCAGTTTATAATCCTATTACATTTTCTGCTTCAGAATATACTCCGACACCACCTAATGAAGACCAATCAGTTAATCTTAATATTACTCTATCTTCATCAGCTACAACAGTTACCTTAGAATGGAATGGTTCTAATAATTATACGGTTACTAATTTTACGGGTCTTGAATATTCTATACTTATAGATTCTGGTAATTATACAGCACATGATAATGTTACGTGGAAATGGTATGCATTGAATATATATGGTATTATTTTTGAATCTTCAGAACAAAATTTAATTGTTGATAATCAAATATCAAGTGTTACTGCACCATATATAAATGACGAATCTCCTAAAAATTCAGATACCATATTTTGTTTAGGTGGTATTTTTTCGGATTATGATGCTGAAGATGTAGAATATTCAAGAGAGTTTGTATGGTTTATGGATGATGTTCAAATTGCAGGAGAAACTATATCTACTTTAGATATTAGTACTATAGCGCATGAGGGTGAAGAACAAGTATATTGTAAAACTAGAGTTTCTGATTCTTATGATTATTCTTCGTGGGTACAATCATCTAATAATGCAACTTTATTATTTACCGCAGGATTTTATGAAGAACATCAAGCTAGTTATGTTTCAGATGATTTAAGTACTATAGCGATAGATATTATTGCAACCGCAGAAGCATACACCATACCTTATGTTCCGTTAATTGTTATATTTATTGTTCTAATATTTATGTTCCGTACAATATTTATTAGTAAAGTTTAATATGCAAACATTTATATACGGAATAATCAAATTATTCTTATGAAATCTAAAACAGGTTGGTACAACAAGAATAAGTCAGGTCGTACTGTAAAGTATGAATCTCATAGACACTCGTTAGCATCCAAAGGTATTAAGACCGCACTTCCCAAAGGGGCAAAGAATGTTTCTTTTTCTGGCTCACCAACGCCTAATTTTGACATGGTGAAGAAAGGGAAAGAAGAATTTAGGACACTCAAAGACCTTGATAGGAAAATTAAGGATTTTAATATTGGTAATTTGAAATCATATAATTATCCTGAT
>WSZW01000100.1 GCA_013139905.1 archaeon | reverse complement strand
GGCATTGTTTGAGAAGTTATAAACTCTACGGTGTTGTAGTATATCTGAATTCCATCAACAGAGAAATTGACGTTTATTGAAGTTATTGGTGGTGCTAAACCACCGTCAGTTATAGTCCAACCATATATCCCTATAATTGTATCATTTCTTGCAGATATAGCTTCAGATGATCTGTATTTGGAATTCCCGCCATGAAATGAAATTCCATTTTGAAGTGTTTGATTAGCCCACCCCACCAACAGATTATCATAATTTTGTGTGGATAGTGTTGCGCCATTAAACATTTCTACGAAATCGGTGCAAAGTGATACATTCCAATCACCTAAATTTTGATTGAATGGTGTGTTTTCAAACATCTCATCCATATCAGTTACTTTTGATACATCCCATCCACCTATATTCTGATTAAATAAATTGGCACTTTTGAACATGTTGGCCATATTAGTTACACTGGATGTATCCCACGCGCTGATATTACCATTGAATGCCGAAGCAGAAGAGAACATACTACCCATATCCGTAACGCTGGATGTATCCCATGCACTGATATTACCATTGAATGCCGAAGCAGAACCAAACATACCATACATATTTGTTACACTGGATGTATCCCACGCGCTGATATTACCATTGAATGCCGAAGCAGAACCAAACATGCTAAACATATCCGTTACGCTTGAAACATCCCATGTACCAATATCCTGATTAAAAGCATAAGCATGAACGAACATATCACCCATATTTGTTACGCTCGAAACATTCCACGCACTAATATCCTGATTGAAAGATGAAGCGCCATAGAACATGCGCCACATGCTCGTAACACTCGACACATCCCAGGCGCCAATATCCTGATTAAAAGCGTCGGTCCAAGCGAACATTTCATATATGCTTGTCACGCTCGACACATCCCAAGCACTAATATCCTGATTGAAAGATGAAGCACTATAGAACATATCACCCATATTTGTTACGCTCGAAACATCCCAAGCACCTATATCCTGATTGAAATCATCGGCCCAACCTAACATGTAATCCATGCATGTCACACTCGACACATCCCAAGCACTAATATTACCATTGAAAGATGAAGCTCCATAAAACATATACGTCATAGTTATAACATTCGATACATTCCAGGCGCCGATATCCTGATTGAAATCATCGGTCCAACCAAATAAATAATACATGTCTGTAACACTCGACACATCCCATGCACCAATATCCTGATTGAACGCGTCGGCGGAAAAGAACATAAACCGCATATTTGTTACACTGGATGTATCCCATGCACTGATATTACCATTGAATGCCGAAGCAGAATAGAACATACGCTCCATTGTCGTAATACTTGAAGTATCCCAGATACTTACATTGCCATTAAATGAACTAGCGGAACGAAACATAGAATACATAGTTGTCGTACCAGTCAAATTTAACGCATCCGTTGCTGTCGAATCCAAATTCGAACATCCGTAAAAATAACCACCGTTATTGCCAACGTTCAAATCACCCCATTGAGAAATATCAATGATTTTTAATTTATCTCCGCCGTTATTAAAACGAAATCCAATTATCGTTCCTGATATTGAAATGTTGTATATTCCAGGAGCGGCATATGTATGTGTTTTATTAACACTATCCCACGTAGTTATAATGCTTGATGTGCTATCATTCCAATCCACTACAAAATTATAAATTCCGCCATTTTCTAATGGGAGTATAATAGTATTTGATGCAGATCCCGCTTTTGTTGTATCCCAAGTTGAGTTAAATGGTAGTGCATCAACTGTCGGCATTAAACAAATTACTAGTAGTATTGGTAATAATTTTTTCATAAAATCACTCGTATGCCTGCCCTGTAAGTATAAGTATTGTTGTAGTTACGGTCGCATTTGCAGGAATTTTAACGTATGCTGTAAATGTATCGCCGGTTGCACTTGAGAATGTTTTTGAGGTATCAGAATCATTAAACTGTGTTACTGTATCTGAATTTTGGGTTATTGAAACATCGCTAATGGAAATTATCTGATTGGCGCAATTAACTACGCCTTGTGTTCCAGTAGTTCCGCTTGAAGCTGCTTCAGTTGTTGTTTTTGTGTAAGTTGTTAGCCAACCTAAAATTGCAGTACCTATGGCAACGGTAAAAACTAGAACCAAAATTACAGAAATTAACGGCGAAACTGCTTTTTTCATAATAAAATAATGGGTTTTAGTAGTATATATAAGTTTTAACAACCGTTTGGCGTGCCTGTAAACTCATCATTCGTACCGCACGTTGTTGTTGCGCGGACTGCAACGAAATTGTCGCAGGTAAGTGTGCATGATGTGTTTCTTCCAATATACATATCGCCCACAGTTAAAGGAATTTCTTCCGAATTTAACCTGCAGATGTTGCCTGTTGTTGATGCGAACCAAAAGTTCTTAAGCACAGTATCCTCAAGGCCTTCGCTCGTTACAAGCGCTTGCGCTTTTGTCCCTCCATCGGTGTATGCTACAGAAAGACTGCTTATATCCAGGTTTCCTGCATCCGAGAACTCGAATTCCAAAGGGACATCGCAGTATCCGTCCCCGTCAGGTGTGCATGATGAAATATAGCTGTTCAATTCTTCTGAAAAATCAGGCATTGAAACTGACGAGGTCAAATTTCCCGTGCCCGTATAAACCCGATTTCCATCAACAGAAAAATTAACATCTGATGGGTATTGAGGATCATATAATTCCTGTACTTTGTAGCTCCCTGAAACCAGGTCTGTTGTGAAATTCACAGAGCCATCCGGCAATGCATCATGGAATTCCAAAAGGTCGGAAGTGCTGTTGTACAGCTCATACTGCGTCCCTGAGGCAAGCCCGCTTGTGATGTTCCACAAGTCAACTGTTCCTGAATGAACTGTTATGTTGGCAATCTCAAGGCCAACAGGGGAATTATACGACACATTTGCATCGCTTCCTGTGCTTGCCATCTCCCAGACAGTATAGTTGATTGAAGTAACATTTCCTTCGTAGGAGATGCTGCCGCCTGAATCAACAATATTGTACAGTGTTCCGCCAGGGTTGTATGCTATAAGGGAACCTGTCAGCAATTCTATTGTGAATTCCTTTTCGCTCCAGCCACCGTCATAAGTGCCTGTGAACTGGCCGGAGCCGTCAGTTGTATGCGTATTCTCCCAGCCAGTGTTAGTGCTTATCCGCACATTTGTGTTTAGCGGCATATCGCCTATTGTGTATGTGAATGTTGCCGCAGGTGCTGCGCACGATGCGTTGAACTTTTTGATGTAGTCGCCTGATGTCTGCCATGTTGTTATCAGCATGTCTATGGTGTTGGCCGTATTTATCAAAAATGGTCTTTCTGTAAGGGTTGTTGATGCTGTATTTGCCGGTATTTTAAGCGATGTCTGCGCGGATGTTACTGTGGTCCATGCATTACCTGCAGATGTATCGTAAAATTTTTTATCCGTTCTGATATGAGATAAGGTTGCACCATCCTCAGTATAGACCTGTGTAATATCACAATCAGTGCACTTTTGCAGGCCATCACCTATAAGAAAAGTATGAGAATTCGCTCCTTGATCATCCTGCATTATCCATATGTGGTTATCAGTATCGGCTGCTATCCCAGAAAACCATGCCGTAATATACCTATAGATTTCAGTATCTATCGACTCCAACAACTCTCCAGTCACGCTGAACTTATTTATTATACTCTCCACACCACTCTGTATCCCCCAGATATATGTTCCATCGTACGCAAGTGCGGTAGCTGGAACATCTACTGGATAGATATCTACTACAGTTCCGCTTGTATCATATTTATAAAAACTATTTGAGCAGTATGTATAAAGATACCCATCGACCCATGTGAGTGCAGAACCGCATATATTAAATTGAGATAAAACATTCCCATCAGTATCAGTTTCATAGCATATGGTGCCGCCAATTGTACAAACCACCCATAAATGTGATCCGTCCCATGCAATCCCACGCGGCTCATGCGCCGGGGCACTCCATGATTTCAGGGAATCTCCTGTGTTTTGATCGTACTGGTAACATTTGTCATTTCTACGTTCTGTCACCCACATATAGGTTCCGTCGAAACAAATATGGAGTGGGTTATCTGTCAGGTCCCCAATATTAGATATACCAACATGTTTCTTGATGACTAGAGTATCATCAAATGTTGTGTTGTCAATTGTGATTCCGCTGTCACCACATAAAGTAAACTCGCCTGAACATCCGGTAACTACAATATCATCACCCGATAAAGTAAAAGTGTTCTCAACATAAGCAGTAACAGATTCAAATCTATTTCGAGCCCCATGTATATTAATCCAACTCGTCGGCCCCAACCCGTGCGGTATATTAATAAAGCGGGAATCCGTAACGTAGTTAAACTCAAGCGCGCCAATCATTGCTGCACCGCTTGCCAGAACACAATCTTCAAATAAAAGGTTCGTAGGATAGCCCCTCCACGATCCGCCAATGCCAACATCAATCATCGCTAAGTCAGAACTGTTTACTATAAACGTAGGATCATACATTGATCCTATGGTGCCGTTTGTGATAACCACATAATCATTGGTTATCTGAAAATAATTATTATACCATCCGATTGTAAACAAAGTGGTGTCATCAACTCCTGCGCCTTCCCACCGAGTCCATGCAGGCGGATTGAATATGAAATCAGAAGTCTCATCATATATGCCTGACGCAAGGTGGACGACATTGAATAATCCATGCCATGAACCCCAGCCCTCAGGAGAATCATCAAGATAAAACCATTTCAGACTGCCATAATTGTTTATTGCCTCATCTTTTAATATTTCAATATTGGTGGGGTCATTATCCTGACGCCACTGGCCGTCACCGACCGCTACATTTGCCTGCGTATGGTTTATCGTCTGCCATGCATTAGCCCATGAAAGACCGTCTGCACCATCATTGCCATCGGTCTTCACATAATACTCTGTTGCGCTAACTGCCCCGCCAAGCATACTCATCGAGAGCATAAACGTTAAAAGAAACAAAAGAATTCTATCTGTTTTTGCATGTATCATTTCCATAAAAATCACTCATACGCCTGCCCGGTAATTGTAAGTGCAGTTGATGTAACAGTCGCATTTGCAGGAATTCGAACCCACACGGTTTCTGTAATGCCGGTTGCACTTGATAATGTTTTTGATGTTTCAGAATCATTAAATTGTGTTATTGTATCTGAATTTTGGGTTATTGACACATCGCTTATGCTAATTATCTGATTGGCGCAATTAAC